>NZ_VLJQ01000015.1:0-6544 GCF_007829375.1 Nocardioides sp. J9
TCCAACGGCATCCCGCGCCGGGCCCAGCGCCCGCCGGGCGAGTGGTGCCGCCTCAACGGCGTGACGCCGCCGCCGGGTTCCTTCACCAAGGAAGCCGAGCACGCCAGTGGACGCGCCGAGCACTGACGACGGCCACGGACGAGCAGGGCTCCCGCAACTGGCGGGGGCCCTGCTCGGTCCTGCGGCCTCGGCTGCCGTCAGGCAGATGCGAACCGCGCCTCGTGGGCCAGGCGGCGCTTCGCGGCGAACGCGAGCGCGTCCTCCCAGGAGCCGCCCTTCATGATCTGCACGCGGTACTTCATGATCTCGGTCTGGCCGTTGACGGTCAGGGCCCCGATCAGCCGGTCACCACGGCGGTAGAGCGCGACCCAGCGGCCCCCCGCCGCCGGGTCGCCGTCAACGAGGCGCACCTCGTCGGCATCCGGGGAGCCGACGAACTGGATGCGGACGTCGTACCAGTCGGACCAGAAGTACGGCACCGTGCCGTAGGCCTTCGCGTTGTCCGGGTCGAGCGCGTTGCGGGCCGCCGCGGCGCCCTGCTCCGCGGCCGCGGTCCAGTTCTCCATGCGCTGACGCTCACCGAGCGTCGGGTTGAACCAGTTGGCGACGTCGCCGGCGGCATAGACGCCGGGCACGCCGGTCCACAGGTTCTCGTCGCAGACGATGCCGTTGTCGATGGTCAGGCCGGAGCCCTCGAGCCACCCGACGGACGGGATGACGCCGATGCCGACGACCACCAGGTCCGCCTCGATCGTCGAGCCGTCAGCGAGGACGACCCGCTCGACCTTGCCGTCGCCCTCGATCGCGGCGACGCCGACGCCGCAGCGCAGCGTGGTGCCGTTGAGGTCGTGCAGCGAAGCGATGGCCTGGCCCATCTCGGTGCCCGTCGCGCGCACCAGCGGCGTCGGCAGGGCCTCGATGATGGTGGCCTCGAGCCCACGCTTGCGGGCGGTGGAGGCGAGCTCGGAGCCGATGAAGCCGGCGCCGATGACCACGACACGGGCCCCCGCCTCGAGGTGCTCGCGGATGGCGAGTGAGTCGTCGAGGGTGCGCAGCGGGTGGACGCCGCGGAGCCCCTCCGTGCCGGGGATGGTCCGGGCGTGGGCGCCGGTGGCGATCACGAGGGCGTCGTAGGAGATCTTCTCCTCGCCCACGCTCACCGTGCGGTTGACCGTGTCGAGCGCGGTCGCCGGCGAGCCGAGGCGTACGTCGACGCCGAGCTCGTCGCGCATGGTCTCCTCGGTGCGGAACCACGGGATGTCCGGCAGGACGCCGTCCGCGCCGGCCGCACCCAGGAACGCCTTCGACAGCGGCGGTCGGTCGTACGGGAGGTGCTGCTCGGCGCCGATCAGGACGATCTCGCCGTCGAAACCGGTCTTGCGAGCCGCCTCGACGGCGCGCAGCCCGGCGAGCGACGCACCGACGACGACGAGTCGCCGCGGGTCCTGGCTCATGCCTCGACGATCCTCAGGGCCTCGGTCGGGCAACCGGCGACGGCCTCCTCGACCTCCTGCAGCTCGTCGTCGCCGATGTCCTCCTTGAGGAGGATCAGGTCGCCGGCGTCGTTGACCTCGAAGAAGTCGGGGGCCAGCGACTCACAGATGCCCAGGCCCGTGCACCTGTCGAAATCGACCGTCACACACTTCATCGTCTTCTCCGTTCTCAGGTCGGCAGCTCTGCCCTTGCGGAACCCATCATAACTTCAGTTATGTTCCTGGGCGAGCCCCTGGGCCAACTTTTCTTATCCAAATTAGAAAGAGGCGGCGGGGCTCGCCAGGGCGTGCGTCAGGCGGGGCTGAACGCGGCGGTGATCTTGCCGACCACGAGCTCGGCGGTCTCCGCGCACGCGGTGGTGCCGCCGTTGGCGTACTCCTTGACGGCGTCGCCGACGTTCCACAGGCCCGTGATGGGGGTGTCGTGGGTCATGTCGAAGCCGGCGACGGCGCGCTGGGGCGGCCAGCCGTCCTTGGTGGTGACCCGGCTGAGGATCCGTGCCCGGGAGTCGAAGTCCGGGATGGTGTCACGCAGGTCCTCGAGGAGGAGGGCGTACTCGGCCTCCTCGTCGAAGTCGCCGACGGACGGCTGCGGGCAGCCGGTGCCGGTGTAGAGGTGCCAGCCCTCGGGCGCCATCTCCGGGCAGCTGTCGGTGAAGTTGGCGATGTAGGCCAGGCGACGGGAGGTCGCGAAGCTCAGCATGCCGGGCGCCTCGATCAGCCGCTCCTGGCTGGCGAAGTTGTAGGTGATCATCGCGGTCGGCCGGTCGTTGCGCTTGACCGTGTCGAGGAAGTCGGCGTCGAACGCCGCCTCGCCGGCCAGGGCGACGGTGGCCGCGGGGCCCACGTTGCTGACCACGACGGGCGCGTTGACCGTCTCGCCACCCGCGAGGACGACACCGGTGACCTTGCCGTCCTGGACCAGGATCCGCTCGACCTCGGTCGAGAGCCGGACCTCGCCACCGTCACGCTCGATGGCGCCGGCGAGCTGCTTCCAGACGCCGATCGTGCCCTCGGGGTGGAACCCGAAGCGCTTGAAGGCGCTCTTGCGGGTGAAGTAGGTCAGGAAGACCTTCGCCGGCAGCTCCTCGGAGCCGACCGAGAAGACCGAGGCCGCCATGTTGCGGAAGATCCCGTGGACGCCCTCGTTCTTGGTGTACTTCGACACCCACTCCTGCAGGGTCATCTGCTCCTCGGGCAGCGCGGCGTCGTCCTTGCGGGCCGCGCCGATGCCGCCGACGAGCTTGGCACCCTGGCGGGTCAGCTTCTGGAGCRGGAAGCCCCAGCCACCGCCGGTGACGTCGACGTCCTTGCCCTTGATCCGGTAGAGGATCGGCGGGCTCGGCTCGCGGATCTCCCACGGCAGGTCGAGCTCACGGAAGGTGCGCTCGGTGAACGTGCCGCACTCGATGACGATGGCACCGTCGTTGACCTTGAAGCCGTCGACCTCCGTCGTCGACGCACGGCCGCCGACCTTGTCGAGCCGCTCCAGCACGAGGGTCCGGTAGCCCTGGTGCTGCAGCCGCGCGGCGGTGAAGAGGCCACCGGCGCCGGCGCCGATGACGATCGCGTCGTAGTTCTGGGACATGGGTGAGCTCCTGCTCTGCTGGATCAGTAGGACCGCGGCAGGCCGAGGGAGGTCTGCGCGACGAAGTTGAGGACCATCTCCCGGCTGACCGGGGCGGTACGCATGAGGCGGGTGACGAACCACAGCTCCGAGAGGCCGTACTCGTGGGCGAGGCCGTTGCCGCCGTGGGTCTGGATCGACTGGTCGAGCGCCTTGAGTGCAGCCTCCGCGCCGACGTACTTGGCGATGTTGGCGGCCTCGGCCGCCCCCGCGTCGCCCTCGTCGTAGAGGACGGCGGCGTGGCGGGTGGCCAGGCGAGCCATCTCGACGTCGATGTGGGCGGCCGCTAGGGGGTGGGACACGCCCTGGTGCTGGCCGATCGGGACCGACCAGACCTGGCGGGTCTTGGCGTAGTCCGCGGCCTTCTCGATGGCGTAGCGACCCACGCCGGAGGTGATCGCGCCGACCATGATCCGCTCGGGGTTGAGCGCGGCGAAGACCTGGCGCAGGCCGTTGCCGGGCTCGCCGACGATCCACTCCGGCTCGATGCGCACGTTGTCGAAGAACACCGTGAACTGCTTGTCCGGGGAAACGATCGAGGTCGGGATCTTCTGGAAGCTCAGGCCCGGCGCGTCGGTGGGGACGATGAAGATGGAGAGCCTCTTCTTCTCCGGCGTCGACATCTCGGCGTCGCGGGCGACCACGAGGATCGCGTCGCACTGGTCGATCGCAGAGATGTAGTACTTGGTGCCGTTGAGCACCCAGCCGTCGCCGTCGCGGGTCGCGGTCGTCGACACCTCGTGGCTGTTGGAGCCGGCGTCGGGCTCGGTCAGGCCGAAGGCGACCTTCCTGGTGCCGGCGGCGATGCCGGTGAGCCACTCCTGCTTCTGCGCCTCCGAGCCGTGGGCGGCGAGGAGCGAGCCGATCATCGCCGGCGAGATGACCCACACCAGCATCGGCATGCCGTGGGCCGAGAGCTCCTCGACCACGATGACGGCCTCCTGCATGCCGCCGCCACCGCCGCCGTACTCCTCGGGGAGGTGGACGCCGAGCAGGCCGGCGTCGCCCAGCTCCTTCCAGAGCTCGGTGACGTCCTCGTTGGCGTGCGAGCGCTCGAGGAAGTACTTCTGGTCGTAGCGCGCGCAGATCTTGGCGACCGTCTCGCGGATCGCGCGGTGCTCCTCGGTGTCGCGGATGAGGCCGGGCATGGTCAGGCTCCTTCGAAGGTGGGTCGACGGCGCTCGAGGAACGCGGCGACCGCGCCTCGGGCGTCCTGGGTACGGGCGGTGGCGGCGAGCGCCTCGATCTCGGCGTGCAGCTGCTCGGGCAGGCTGCGGTCCCAGGACTGGCGCAGCAGGGCGCGCATCTGGGCGAAGGCCCGGGTGGGACCGTTCGCGAGCTGGCGGGCGATCTCCTCGCCGCGGGCACGGGCGTCGGCGGTCGGGACCACCTCGGTCACCAAACCCCACTCGAGGCCCTGCGCAGCCGTGATCGGCGTGTTGGTGAGGTAGGCCCACGCGGCTCTCGCCGGACCGATCCGGCGCGGGAGGTGCCAGGTGCCACCCCCGTCGCCGCTGAGCCCGATCGCCGAGAAGGCGGTGACGAACCGGGCGTCCTCGGCAGCGACGACGACGTCGGCGGCGTAGGCCAGCCCGATGCCGCCCCCGGCGACCGAGCCCTGCGCCACCGCCACGATCGGGGCGTCGAGGCCGGCGAGGGTCTCGAACGCCAGGTGGAACGGCGTGACCATCTGCCGCAGCGTGAGGCCGAGGTCGTCGTGGTCCTGGCCGGTGAAGTAGGAGATGTCGCCGCCGACCGTGAGGTCGGGACCGGCGCCGCAGACCAGGACCGCGCGCACGGTGCTGTCCCCCGCGACCCGCAGGGCGGCCAGCAGGAGCTCGTCGGCGACGCGCTGGTCGATGGCGTTGCGCACCTCGGGTCGGGCGACCTCGATGGTCGCGATGCCGTCGGCGATGGTCAGGTTGATCGTCTCGAGGTCATCGGCCGGAGCTCCCCCAGCCGTGCCGGCCGTGCCGGCCGTGCCGTCGGGCAGTGCGGCGACGAACGCCGCCGAGTCGGTCAGCTGGGTGAGCCCGCTGACGCGGTCGCCTCGCAGCTCCCAGACGTGGATGAACCACGCCTCGACGGGGACCCCGCTCGCGCGGCCCTTGCCCCGGTAGGTGCCCTCGACCTGCAGCCGGCCGTCGGCCAGCGCGGTGAAGCGCTCCGGGACGGCGCGGACCCGCCAGTGTGCGCCGATGGCGAACCACCCGTCGCGGATCATCGCCTCCGCGCCGCGGTGCTCACCACCGATCCCGAACGGCAGGCCCGGCGTCAGGCGGCCGGTGAAGTCCTCGGTCAGCGTCGCGACGATGCGGTCGCGGTCGCCGGTGGCGAGGGCGTCGTACAGGCCCTCGACGACGGCACGTTGTGTGTCAGCTGCTCCGCTCATCGCTCACGCACCCACGTAGACGGGCTGGCGCCCCTCGGCGAACGCCTGGAGGGCCTCGGTCACGTCGCGGCCCGGCAGGTAGGCGCCGTTCCACTCCGCGACGGCGCGCAACCCGCGGTCGACGCGGTCGCGCCGCGCGTCCTCGAGGACGTCCTTGATGCCACGGAGCACGACCGGCGAGTTGGCGGCCATCTCCTCGGCCAGCTCCCGTGCCGCGGCGAACAGGGCGTCGGGGTCGGCGTGCACCTCGTTGACCAGTCCGATCCGCTCGGCCCAGGCGACGTCGATGTCTCGGGCGGTCAGCGCCAGCTGCCGCAGGTGGCCCTCGCCGACGACCCCGGCCAGCCACTGCAGGCTGCCCATGTCGGCGACCACGCCGACCTTTCCCTCGCGCAGGCTGAACCGGGCGCTGGGGCCGGCGACCCGGACGTCGCAGGCTGCTGCGAGCCCGAGCCCGCCGCCGATGCACCACCCGTCGATCGCCGCGATCGTGGGCTTGGCGCACGCCGCGAGGGCACGCATGCCCTGCTGGCCGCGGAGGATGTAGTCGCGGAAGCCGAGGCGTTCCCGGACGCCAGCGTCGCGCAGGCCGGCCAGCTTCGGCGCCAGCGCGGGAAGGTCGAGGCCGTAGGAGAAGTGGCCACCGGTGCCCCGCACGACGATCGCCCGCACTGCGTCGTCGGCCTCGAGGCCCGCGACCACGTCGGCGAGGTCGTGGAAGAAGTCCTCGTCCATCGTGTTGACGCCGTTGGGGCCGGTGAGCGACAGCGTGGCGACGACGCCGTCGGTTGCGACCTGGATCCGGTCGCTCATGAGCGCTCGCCGATCACGTCGCTGAGCCGGCCGAGCTGCGCCACGCGCTCCTCCGCGGTCGCGGCCAGCGGGTTGATGACCAGCGTGCGGACGCCCGCCGCCTCGAACTCCTCGACCTGGCGACGGATCGACTGCTCGTCACCCATCAGGCTGACCGCCTCGACCAGGTCGGCCGGTACGGCGGCGGCCTCCTTCTTCTTCCCCGAGAGGTAGAGGTCC
>NZ_VLJQ01000016.1:0-6162 GCF_007829375.1 Nocardioides sp. J9
CAGTCGACCGGCAAGGCGACGTAGGTGGTGTCGAGGTACTCCTCGATGCCCTCGAACCCGCCCTCGCGGCCGTAGCCGCTCGCCTTCACGCCGCCGAAGGGCGCAGCGGGGTTGGAGACCAGACCGGTGTTGATGCCGAGCATCCCGGTCTCGAGCCGCTCGGCCAGCCGGATGGTGCGGGCGAGGTCGCGGGTGTAGGCGTAGGCGGCGAGGCCGTACTCGGTGGCGTTCGCGAGCGCGATCGCGTGGTCCTCGCTGTTGAAGGTCGTGATCGGCGCGACGGGGCCGAAGATCTCGGTGGTCACGGCGTCCGCGTCCTCGGGGACGTCGACGAGGACGGTGGGGGTGAAGAAGTACCCGTCGCCCTCGGGCGCCTCCCCGCCGGTCAGCACGCGGGCACCCCGCTCGACGGCGTCGGTGACCGTGGCCGACACGGAGGCGACGGCCTTCTCGTCGATGAGCGGACCGACCTGGACGCCGGCGTCCTGCCCGCGCCCGACCCGCAGCGACCCCATCCGCTCGGCGAGGCGGCGGCCGAACTCTTCCGCGACCGGCTCCTCGACGATGAAGCGGTTGGCCGAGGTGCAGGCCTCGCCCATGTTGCGCATCTTGGCGATCATCGCGCCCTCGACGGCGGCGTCGAGGTCGGCGTCGACGAACACGAGGAAGGGGGCGTTGCCGCCCAGCTCCATCGACACCCGCTGGAGCTGGCCGGCGGACTGCTCGACGATCTTCCTCCCGACGCCGGTGGACCCGGTGAAGCTGACCTTCCGCAGCCGCGGGTCGGCCTGCAGGGTGCTGCTGAGGCCGCCGGAGTCGCTGGTGGTGACGACGTTGAGCACGCCGGCCGGCAGTCCGGCCTCGTCGAGCAGGGCGGCGAGGTAGAGCATCGTCAGCGGCGTCTGCGCGGCCGGCTTGACGACCATGGTGCAGCCGGCGGCGACGGCCGGGCCGATCTTGCGGGTGCCCATCGCGAGCGGGAAGTTCCACGGCGTGATGAAGAGGCAGGGGCCGACGGGCTTGCGGACCGTCAGCAGCCGGCTCCCGCCCGCCGGGTTGTGCATCCAGCGGCCGTGGATGCGCACCGCCTCCTCGGAGAACCAGCGCAGGAACTCGGCGCCGTAGGTCACCTCGCCCTTCGCCTCGGCGAGCGGCTTGCCCATCTCCAGGCTCATCACGAGCGCCAGGTCCTCGGCGTGGGAGGTGACCAGCTCGAAGGCACGGCGCAGGACCTCGCCGCGGTCGCGCGGTGCGGTCGCCGCCCAGTCCGCCTGCGCCGCGACCGCTGCGTCCAGCGCGGCCCGGGCGTCGTCGAGGGTGCCGTCGGCGACGTCGCTGAGCACCGAGCCGTCCGCCGGGTCGATGACGTCGAGGCGCCCGCCTCCTCCCGGCACCCAGGCGCCGCCGACGAACAGCTGGCGACGCGACTCCGGAAGCAGGTGGCCGAGGCGTTCACGGAAGGTCATGGCCCCACTCTGGCACCTGCCCGGGCACACGCGGCAGGAGTCGGCGCCGGTCGACCGGGACCGGATGACCGGGACCGGTCATCGGCACCCGGGACCTTCGTCCCGGGCCCGGTGGTCGAACGGTGGAATCTGCCGGGGTGGGCCTTGACCGGGTTGGGTGCGGGGTTACAGTGGACCTGTCGTACTTCGGAGGGAGCACCGAGACGACAAGAGCCCCTCGTTGACCCCATGCAATGAGGGGCTCGCTCCCGTTTTGGGCGCCTTTCCCGGGGGTCAGCGGGCGCCGCGCAGGAACGCCTCGAGCAGCGGCCCGGCGGTCTGCGAGCCGGACTGGCCTGTCTGCACGAAGACCGCCACGGCGAGGTCGCCCTGGGCCGCGATCATCCAGGCGTGGGTGCGCACGGTGCCGCCGTCGGCGTACTCCGCCGTGCCGGTCTTGGCGATGACCGGCGGGCCCGGGACGTCGGCGAGGCCGCGCCCGCTGCCGTTGGTCACCACCCGGCGCAGCATCGCCTTCAGCTGGCGCGCCTCCTGCTTCCTCAGCGGCTTCGCCTCCTTCGGCACGGAGACGTCGACGTCCTCCACCAGGCGGGGTACGACGGTCGTGCCGGCCTGCACGCTCGCGGCGACGGCCGCCATCGCCATCGGCGAGGCGAGCACCTTGCCCTGCCCGATCAGGTCCGCGGCGCCCTCGGTCTCGCTGGCCGGGGGCGGCACCTCCCCGAAGTAGGCCGGGAACCCGAGGTCGTGGTCGATGCCGAGCCCGAGGCTGGCGGCAGCGTCGGCGAGGTCGCCGTCGGCGAGCTCGTCGCGGGCGTTGATGAGCGCGGTGTTGCAGGACTGGGCGATCGCCTCCTCCAGCGGGATCGTGCCGATCGCGGAGGACGGGTAGTCGGAGTAGTTCTTGAACTGCTTGCCGTCGACGACGGTGGTGGCCGGGCACTGGACCGGCGTGGTCGGCGTCAGGCCGGCTCGCAGCAGGGCGAGCGAGGTGACGGCCTTGAAGGTCGAGCCGGGGGCGAACTGGCCGAAGGTGGCGTGGTTCTGCCCGCCGGTGCCCGAGCCGTTGGCGGCGGCGAGGATCGCCCCGTCGCTGGGGCGGACGGCGACGAGGGCGCTGGCCGGCCGGACCCCGCCCAGGACCTGCTCGGCGAGCGACTGCAGGCGCTGGTCGAGGGTCAGCGCGAGCGGCTCGCCGTCGGTCGCGTCGACCCGGAAGAGCTCGCGCTCCTCGCCGCCGTCGGCCGGCACCGCGCTGACGACCCGGCCGGGGGTGCCGCGCAGCCGGTCGTCGTACCGCGCCTGCAGGCCGGAGACGCCGGCGACGTCGCCGGGGCGGTAGGCCTCGGGGTCCTCCTCGACCATCTCGGCGGTGACCGGGCCGACGCGACCCAGGATCGGCGCGGCGAAGTCGCGGGTCGGCGCGAGGGCGAGGTCCGCGCTGACCTGGTGGGCCCCGGCGATGTCGGGCAGGCCGGAGCGCACCTCCGCCGGCACGTCGTCGGCACGGAAGGTGATCGCCTCGACGAACGCCTTGTCGCCGGCGTCGCGCACCGCCTTCACGTACGGCGCCACCTGGATGTCGAGCAGCTGCGCCAGCGCACGGGCAGACGTCACGGCCCGGCGGGCCGGCACCTTGGTCTTGTCGATCCCGACCCGGACCACCGGCCGCTCGGTGACGATCGCCCGGCCTCCGGCGCCGGTGATGTCGCCGCGCTTCGACGGCAGGGTGCGCACGTCGAGGGTGTCGCCCTCCTCGAGCCCGGGCTCGACGACGGCCGGGTCCCACGCCACCGTCCACTCCTCGCCCTCGGCGAGGTCGACGGTCGTCTCGTAGGTCCACTGCTCGCCCTCGACGACCGGCCACGACCAGGCCAGGGTCGCCGTGGGCTGCTCGGCGCCGGCGTCCACCTCGGCGACGGTGACGGTCGGGGCGAGCCCGTCCATCCCGGCCACCACGGCGGCGTACTCCTCCGCCACGGCCGCGGCGTTGGCTCCGCGCCAGTCGACGGCGGCGAGCGGGTCGTCCTCCGCTCCGGCCGCGGCCTCGGCGAGCGCGGCGGCGAGCTCCTCCGCTGCGGCGCGGGCCCCGTCGTCGTCCGTGCTGGAGCACGCGGCCAGGCCGGAGGCGGGCACGAGGAGGAGGGCCGTGGCTGCCGAGAGTCGCCGCATGCAGCCGTTCTACCAGCCGGGCCCGACGGGGGCCCGGCTGGCGTGGCGCCCTGCGGCAGTCAGCCGAGCAGGCCCTGGACCAGCGGCTTGTAGCCGGAGGAGTGGCCGAGCCGGTTCGGGTGGTAGCTCTCACTGATCGGGCTGGAGAGCCCGTTGAGCCATTCGGGGTCGTCGCACACGGCGTGGCCGACGAAGCGCGAGGTCGGGTTGGCGAACCGGAAGCCGCGGGCACTGGCTGCTGCGGACAGCTTGCTGTTGAGCAGGTCGGCGGTCTGGTTGAGGCGGGTCTCCTCGGCAGGGCTGAACCAGGTGGCGGCGTTGCAGTCCTCGCCCATGAAGAGCCGCGGGTAGCCGACGACCACGACGACGGCGTTGGGCGCCTTGCTGCGGATCGACGCGTAGAGCGTGCTCAGCCGACCGGGCAGGGTGTTGTTGATGAACGCCTGGGCGGTGTTGATCTTGCCGTCGCAGTTCGACATCCAGCCCGGCTTGGCGCACTCGGTGAGCACGCTGGTGAAGCCGGCGTCGTTGCCGCCGACCGAGATCGTCACGTACGCCGTGCTCGAGCTCAGCGCGCTGAGCTGGCCGCTGGTGACGGTGCTCGTCGTCGCACCGGCGCACGCCTTGAAGTTGAGGCTGTAGCCGCGCGCGGCCGCGACCAGCTTCGGGTAGGCGTAGGTCGAGCGCTGGCAGGTGGTGCCGTCGGAGATGTAGCTGCGGGTGCCGGTGCCGGAGGCGTAGGAGTCGCCGAGCGCGACGTACGACGGCGCGGCGTGGGCTGCGGGCGCGACGGCGACGAGGCCGGCGAGCGCCGCGGCCAGCACCGAGGCGAGGGAGAGCAGGAGGCGGAACGTCCGAGACATGGTGGCCCTTCGGGAGCAGGAGTGTGACCTCGGTCACTACACCACCGATGGGGCGGTCCGCGGAAGGCCGGCCAGACCGGTCGGGCTAGCGCGGCGGTCCGGCGAACGCGATGCCCCGCTTCGCTCCGGCGACGATGTCCTCGACGTGGGCCTGGAAGCCCGGGCAGGCGGCGATGTCGTGGGCGCGGCACTCGAGCGCGTGCTGGGTGAGGTGCCGGGAGCGGTCGATCTCGGCCTGGCGGCGGTCGATCTCCTCGAGGTGGGCGCGCAGCGCGTCGCGCCGCCCGTCGGTCGAGGCGTCGAGGAGGGTGCGGATCTGCTCCAGGCTCATCCCGGACGCCTTGCTGGCGAGGATGGTCGCGACCCGGTAGGCGTCGTCCTCGGTGTAGACCCGTCGCCCCGCGGAGTCCCGCTCGGGCGCCAGCAGGCCGCGGTCCTCCCAGTGCCGCAGTACGTGGGTCTCGAGGTCGAACCGGTCGGCGAGCTCGCCGATCGCCCAGCGGATGTTCCGGTGGCTTGACTTCATGTTCACATGAAGTCACATCGTGGCGTCATGGACAAGGACCTGACCAAGCACACCGACACAGACACCGACATCGACACCGACATCGACACAGGCATCGACACAGGCAGCGACACAGGCAGCGACACCCCGACCTGGGACGTCGTGGTCGTCGGCGCCGGCTCCGCCGGCCTCCAGGCGGCCCAGACCCTCGGCCGGATGCATCGGTCGACCCTGGTCGTCGGCACCGACCGCTACCGGAACGACCCGACCGGCCACATGCACAACTTCCTCGGCCACGACGGCGCGCCGCCCGCCGAGCTGCGCACGGCCGCCCGCAAGGACGTCGAGGCGTACGCCGACGTCGAGCTCCGCGACGCCGAGGTGCTGCGCATCTCCGGCGAGGCCGGCGACTTCCTCGTCGAGCTCGCCGGCGAGGACCCGGTCCGCGCCCGCCGCGTGCTGCTCGCCAGCGGCGTGCACGACACCCTGCCGGACGTGCCCGGCGTGGCCGAGGAGTTCGGCGACCTGGTCGCGCACTGCCCGTTCTGCCACGGCCACGAGTTCTCGGGCACCCGGGTCGGCATCCTCGGCTCCGCCGCCCACGTCGCTGCGATGGCCTCGATGGTCGGCCCGATCGCGAGCGAGGTCGTGGTGCTCGCGCACGGCGACGTGCTGGACGACGCGACCGCGACGACCCTCGAGCGGCTCGGCGTCCCGGTCGTGCCCGGGCGGGTGGCCGCCGTACGCCGCGAGGGCGAGGGCCTCGTCGTCGACGTCGAGGACAGCGACTCGGTCGCCCTGGGCGGGCTCTTCGTGAAGACCGACTGGGCGCTGGCCGCCCCGCACGCCGCCCAGCTCGGCGTCGAGCTCTCCGAGATGGGCGCCGTCGTCGTCGACGCCTTCGGCCGCACCAGTGTGCCGGGCGTCTACGCCGCCGGCGACATGGCCCAGGGCCCCGGCCTGCCCATGCCGATGGCCTCGGTCCTCGTCGCCGCCTCCGCCGGCCTGCTCGCCGCCGCCGCGTGCGTGCAGGACGCTGCGCTGGAGCGGATGGCGTAGGTCTCGCCTTGCGGGGCTGGTCTCCGATCTCCGACACAGAGGGGGCTGGGCATCGTGGGAGTTCTCGGCGGCCGCGCACCGTAGCCGTCCGTCCCCC
>NZ_VLJQ01000017.1:0-5995 GCF_007829375.1 Nocardioides sp. J9
GGTCACGTCGACCGCCACCGACGCGGTGGAGCCACCCGGGGCGAGGGTGTAGGTGAAGGTGTCGGGCGTGCCCGGGACGTTGCAGTAGTCCCGGTCCGGCTCGTAGGTCAGGCCCGTGCCACCACCGGTGATGACGACGGTGCCGTGCGCCGGCTGCGTCACGGAGCCGATCGACCTCGGACCACCGTCCACGTCGGTGTCGTTGGCCAGGACCCCGATCGCCGTGGCACCCGCGTCCTCGGCCAGGGTCGCCGCGTCGTCCACCGCCACCGGCGCGTCGTCGACACAGGTGACGGTGACGAGCACCGTCGCGGTCGAACCGCCCCGCAGGGTGTAGGTGAAGGCGTCCAGCGTCGTCCCCGGCGGGGTGTTGCAGTAGTCCGCGTCGGGTTCGTAGGTGAGGCCGAGGCCGTCGTCGACGATCTGCACCGTGCCGTGGCCCGGCGCGGTCGTGCTGACGATCACGGTCTCGCCCTCGCGGGCGTCGTCGTTGTCACGCACCGGGATCGACGTCGGTCCGGCGTCCTCGGCCAGGGTCGCGGCGTCGTCGTCCGCGACGGCCGGGTCGACCACGCAGGTGACCGTCACGTCGACCCGCGCGGTCGAGAGGCCCGGGGCCAGCCGGTAGAGGAAGAAGTCCGGGTCCTCGTCGGACTGGTCGTTGCAGTAGTCGGCGTCGGGCGTGTAGCTCACGCCGTACGGCGTCACCACGACCGTGCCGTGGGCGGGCTGCGTGGCGTCGGCGATCACCAGCGGGTCGCCGTCGACGTCGACGTCGTTGGCCAGGACGAAGATCGTCGTCGGGGCGGCGTCCTCGAGGACGGTGGCCTCGTCGTCGTGGGCGACCGGGAGGTCATCGACGCAGGAGATGTCGACGGTGACGCGACCGGCGTCCGTGCGGCCGGTGCCGTCGCTGACCGTGTAGTCGAACCGTCCGGCGGCGGGGCCGCACAGGTCAGCCGCCGGGGTGAAGGTGATGGTGCCACCGCTGAGGGCGACGGTCCCGCCGGAGGCGGCGCTCACCGCGCTGACACGCAGGACGTCGCCGTCGGCGTCGGTGTCGTTGGCGACCGGGCTGCCCGCGCCGGCTGCTGGCAGGTCGAGGACGGTGTCCTCGACCGCCTCGACCGTGTCGTCGACCGCAACCGGGGCGTGGGTCTTCACCACCGGGGGCTTCGGCTTCGTCGTGGTCGGGTTGGCACGCCGCACCGACTCACAGGTACGGGAGACCGCGTCGCGTGGGTTGGCCAGCGCCCGGTCCGGGGTGCCGGTGCCGCACACCACGAGGTCGCGGAACCCTCGCTGGTCCACCGCGCGGAGCTGGTCGGCCCCGGAGCCGCCGCCCAGCCGGTCGTTGCCGGCGCCGCCGTCGAGGACGTCGTGCCCCGGGCCGCCCCACAACCGGTCGTGGCCCGCCCCGCCGCGCAGCGTGTCGTGGCCGCCCTGGCCGCGCAGCCGGTCGTTGCCGGAACCGCCGACGAGGACGTCGTTGCCCGCGCCACCGATGATCAGGTCGTCACCGCCGCGGCCGTCGATGCGGTCGTCGCCGCCGAGGCCACAGATGACGTCGTCGCGGGGGGTGCCCACGAGGACGTCAGCCCGCGGCGTGCCCATGATCGTGCAGCGCACGCGCGAGGAGGCGTCGACGATCTCGCCGACGTCGGTGCGCAGGGTCGTCGCCACCAGCAGGGTGATGCCCAGCAACGCTGCGAACCGGCCACGTCGAACCCACGCAGGACCCACCACTTGCACCGCACTCCTTCGACGCTCGGTGTGCCGTCAGCTCGGCACCCGGTCGTGGTGAAGGTTCTCAGCGGTGGGGAACGGGCGGAGACCGATCCGGCGCAACTCGGGACCATGGTCCCGCAGCGACGACCCGGACGGTCAGAACTCGTGCCGCAGCGGGTAGCCGCTGTCCCCGTCCACGGTCTTGGTCGCGAGGACGTGGTGGAGCTGGATCTCGTTGCGCTCGAACCCGATCCGCGACCCGGCCATGTAGAGGCCCCAGACGCGGGCGGTGCCCTCGTCGGTCTCCGCGACGCAGGCGTCCCAGCTCTCCGCGAGGTTGCGGCACCAGCCGGCGAGCGTCCTGGCGTAGTGCTCGCGGATGTTCTCGTGGTGCTGCACCTCGAGCCCGGCGTCCTCGAGGGCGCGCACGATGGTCCCGGACCCGGCGAGCTCGCCGTCCGGGAACACGTAGCGGTCGATGAAGGCTCCGGCCGTGGGCTTGCCGCGGTTGTTGTTGCGGGTGATGCAGTGGTTGAGCAGGCGCCCCTGGGGCTTGAGCTTGCCGGCGATGAAGCCGAAGTACGCCGGGTAGTTGTCCACGCCGATGTGCTCGGTGAGGCCGATGGAGCTGACCGCGTCGAACCCGGTCTCGGTGACGTCGCGGTAGTCCATGTGCCGCACCTCGGCGAGGTCGTCGAGGCCCTGCGCCTTGATCTCCTCCTGCGCCCAGGTGGCCTGCTCGCGCGACAGCGTCACGCCGAGCGCCTTGACGCCGTAGTGCCGGGCTGCGTGGCGGACCATGCCGCCCCAGCCGCAGCCGAGGTCGAGGAGGCGCTGGCCGGGCTTCAGCCCGAGCTTGCGGCAGACGAGGTCGTACTTGTGCTCCTGCGCCTCCTCGAGGGTGGCGTCCCCGGTCGGGTACACCGCGCAGGTGTAGGTCATCGACGGCCCGAGGACGTGCTCGTAGAAGGTGTTGGAGACGTCGTAGTGGTGGTGGATCGCGTCGGCGTCGCGCTGCTGGGAGTGCCGGCCCCAGGCGGTGAGGCCGCGCAGGCCCTCCGCGCGGCGCCGCCACAGCGGCAGGTGCTCCTGCGGCGGCGGGGCCGGTGGCACCAGGTTGGACAGACCCAGTCCCAGCAGCACCTCGGCCAGCTTCACCGGACCGGGCAGGCCGAAGTCGGTGTGGTCCTTGAGCAGCGAGAACGCCTCGTAGGGGKCGCCGGGGTGCACGCCGTGGAGCACCAGGTCACCGGCGACGTACGCGCGCCCCAGGCCGAGGTCGCCGGGCGCGGTGAGGATGTAGGACAGGCCGCGCTGGTTCACCAGCTCCAGGCCATAGGGCTGGCTGGTGTCACCCGCCTCCGTGCCGTCGTAGGCGCGCAGCCACAACGGCAGGCCGCCGGGGAACAGGGACGCGATCGTGGGGGCGATTCCCTTGCTCGTCATCGACGCTTCACCGCCTTGTCGTAGAGGGTCGTGAGTCGGTCGTCCGGGTCGTAGCACCGCTTCACCGCGGCGAGGTGGCTGGTGTTGTAGAGCTGGTCGAAGGTCTCGGGGTCGTAGAACGCCTCCGAGTAGAGCGACTTGTGGCCGCCCAGCTCGTGGACCTTGGCCTCGATGGCGCGGTTCTTGGGCGCGTTCACCGCGTCGGGACCGACGTGGACGGTCCCCCAGAACCCGACGTTGACGTAGAGCCGGCCGGGCTCGAGCGGGTAGAGCGGCCAGGCGCGGGTCGCGACGAGCGGGCACAGCCACACCGGCCGCATCCCGACCTCCTCGTCGAACCAGGTGAGGAACTCCGCGAGCCGCTCGACCGGCACCTCGATGTCCTGCACCACCCGCTCGCGCTGCGGGCGGCCGGCGCGGCGGTCGAGTCGGTCGGCGATGTCGAAGCGGCGGTCGAGGTGGAGCAGCTTCATGTAGACGTCGGAGCGGCGCAGGCTGCGCGGCCAGAACCGGCGGATGCGGGGGTTCTGCGCCCCGAAGGCGCCGGAGCACCAGAACCAGTCGGTGTCCCAACGCCACAGGTAGTCGTAGGCGGTGAGCCGGTCGCGGTCGCAGCGCTGCAGCGAGCGGTAGTAGACCTCCTGGCCGGCGTAGTCGGACGTCGGCCCCGGCTCGTCGGTCCAGCGGGCGAGGGTGAGCACGTGCTCCCCCGGCGAGAAGGAGACCCCATCGAGGCCGTGCACCGGCTCCCCGTCGTGCTCCTGCGCGGCGGCGATCTCGGCCAGGGTCTTGGCCATCAGCCCGGCGTCGTCGAAGCGAAGGTGCCGCAGCGCGACGAAGGACGGCACCCGCTCCAGCTTGATCCGCAGCCGGGTGGCGTAGCCGAGCGATCCGTAGGAGTTCGGGAACGCGTCGAAGAGGTCGTCGCCCGGCCGGGTGGTGACCACCTCGCCGGCTCCGGTGAAGACGTCCATCTCCAGCACCGACTCGTGCGGGAGGCCGAGGCGGAAGCTGGTCGACTCGATGCCGAGCCCGGTCACGGCGCCGCCGAGGGTGATCGTGCGCAGCTGCGGGACGACGTACGGCACGAGGCCGTGCGGCAGCGTCGCGTCGACGAGGTCCTCGTAGGTGCACATGCCCTGGACCTCGGCCACCGGCCCGTCGGGACCGTCCGGCACGACCTCGATCACCCCGTCGAGCCCGGACACGTCCAGACCCGGCGCCGTGCTCTCTGCCCGGGCCCGGAAGAGGTTGGTGGTCCGCTTGGCAAGGCGCACCGCCTGCCCCGCCGGGATCGCGGAGCAGGACGCTGCGAGTCGTGCCACGGCTGCCTGATGCTGGTGCCAGCCTCGATCTGCCACGGTCCGAACCTACTCCAGACCGGTGACATCCGGGCCTGACATTTTCCGACGCCTCTCACGCCCGGCGCGCGGCGCCCGGTCGGGAGGTGCGGGTCAGGCGGTGCGGGTCAGGCGGTGCGGGTCTCGCCGATCGCGCCGCGGGCGTCGCCCACGTGCACGGTGACCCCCGACGGGCCCGCGAAGTCCCTCAGCGCCGCCGCGTCCGGCTCGATGAGCTCCCCCGCGTCCCCCAGCACCACGCACGCCTCGACGCCCGTCGACCCCGACGACACCGCCGCCGCGACCACCGCCTGCACCGCGCTCAGCTGCAGCGACGGCAGGTCGACCGTCGCCGCGGCGTAGGTCCGGCCGTCGGTGTCCCGCACGGCCGCCCCCTCGGCAGCCTGGATGCGGGCCCGCGTCGCGCGGGCCAGGGTGACGAGCTTCTTGTCCTCGGTGGAGAGGTCGGTCATGGGGAGATTGTCCCAGCGCCGGGTGGGGGTTGTCGCGGCGGGACGGCGTCGGGGTGGCGGCTGCTGCCGGATGGGCTGCGGTGACGGCGAGGGCACAGCGGGAGAGCGGGCGACGAGAGGGGGACGAGAAGGCTGGGGAGGTAGTCGGGTCCGGCGGTCGGCTTGCAGTTGCGTAGGTAGGGCGTGGTTGATCCCGGCCTGGCTGCGGTCACGTAGCTGGCACAGYTCCGAAAGGCAGCGACGAGAAGGCTGGGGAGGTGGTCCGGTCCGGCGGTCGGCTCGCGGGTCGTAGGTAGGGCGTTGTTGATCCCGGCCGGGCTGCGGTCACGTAGCTGGCACAGCTGCGAAAGGCAGCGACGAGAAGGGTGGGGAGGTGGTCGGGTCCGGCGGTCGGCTCGCGGGTCGTAGGTGCGGCGGTGTTGGTCTCGGCGTGCACCCAGCTCCCGGTGGTTGAGGTGCGACGAGCGCTAGCGAGGAGCCTCGAAACCACCGGGCCTTGAGGACGGACTGTGGACAGAGAATCGGGAGAACCCCAGTCCACAGGCGGGTTTCCGGCGAATCAATGTCGGTGGTCTCTGGAAGAATCCAGTCATGGAGCTCGGGAACCACGCATCGATCGGCCAGTACGACGGCCGCTCCGTGACCGAGCTCCTCGGCGACATCCGCTCCGAGGTCGTCGCCCGGAAGTCCTCCCAGGTCCGGGAGTGGATCGCCATCGTCGCTTGGGCCGACCAGAACACCCTCGACTCCCCTGAAGGTGCGGCGACGCTGCTGGACGGGGTCGTCGACACCGGTGTCCCGATCGCCGGTCCGGGAGCCCCGCTCGTGTCGGAGTTCGCGTTGATGGAGCTCATCGCTGTCCTCGGTCGCTCACCGATCGGCGGTTGTGCCTACGTCGGCCAGGTGATCGAGTGCGCCTGGCSCCTCCCCCGCCTCTACCGCGCCGTGATCGCAGGTCGAGTGGACACGTGGAAGGCCCAGCGCATCGCCGACCTCACCCACCCGCTC
>NZ_VLJQ01000018.1:0-5381 GCF_007829375.1 Nocardioides sp. J9
CTTCCGGATGGGCAGTGTGAGAACTTCCATCCTCGGAAGACCTCGACGTCWCCCCGGGCACCGACGCGCCGAGCCCTACGCGACGCTGGCTACACCCTCAACTGCGAAGAGCCCGATTCAGAGATGCGGTGTCTCCCCGAGTCGCTGACGCCGATGGAGTAGATCTCGCCGTTGCGATCGAAGATGTACTCGAAGGACGCGACGGGGGGAGGCGGGATCTGGCTGCTTGGCCTCGACGCCATGGCACCTCCACCTAGCCCTACTGCCGGTTCGTACTCGAGGAGGGGTGGATAGCCCGTGGACGCCTGCACCTTGAGGAGATGATCGATGTATGCCCGGGGCGTGTCCGGTCCATCGATGAGGGCGACGCTGACGGAGCGATCGTCGGTGCTCCACGACAGGCGTTGCGAGGTCTCCCCGGTTTCCATGTCGCCGGACAGCGAGAGGTCCGCAGGGGGCGCAGTAGGAGTGTCCAGAATCTCGGTGAGTGCGTCTGGTCGAATGTCTTCAAGCAGAGTCCTGGCTTCGGGCGCTATCCGGATATCGGACCGTCGGAGGGGCCCGAAGCGCCCCGAAGCTTTCGCGACTTTCTTGGCGAGTGAGACGAGCGGGTCATGCAACAGGTCAAGGTCCTCAGGGTCGCCAGAAGCGATGCCTTTCCAGCGAGAAGTCTGCACATCGAACGCGATCATCGCGGTGCTGTATGGCGGAGCGGTGCCATCGTTGAACACGAAAGGGGCGCTCATGTACGCGTTGTCGCCGACGCCCTCGAGTTGAGCGGCTTTCTCCTTGGCGAAGTCCGAGAGAGGTCCGCGCCGGTGCTCACCGTCATCGGCGTATTGGTGAAACGTGATAGTTAGTCCACCGGGACCCCTGTAGATGCAGGTCAAGCCAACCGAGGTGTCAGCGCTGGCCCGCTTCAGTGCCATCGCCGGCGATCCATCGCCCACTGGATTCAAATCCACCTGCAGGCAGCGCTTCAACACGGAAGCCAGCGCCGATGGTGGCGAAGTTGAACCGGGCACGTTGTCGGCGGCAGGAGCGCCGCCGTTACAAGCTACCAGCGTTACCGCCGCTACGACCGTAAACCGCAGTTTGAGCGTTGATCGCACCTCAGCTCCCATCGACTCGTCCTGCGGAAGGCAGCCTAGAGGCTCCCGGGAGCTTCTCGCGGCTCCAGCGGCCGACGCGAGGTGTGAGGCGCGAACGGACGTGCGTCGCCCAAGTGGCCTGGTTGAGACAGCGCCGTCATTCCCGATCATTGACCTCAACGCGCACTGATGGCGGCATGGGCGGACACGTCTCGCGAAGCTCCGCTAGCACTGCATGTGGTCCTAGACTCGGCCCATGCTGTCGTGGGCCATCTTCGCCGCTTCATTGACGTTCTGGGCAGTCGTGGTCGCGATCGCCGCCTCTGTCATCCGCGCACGTCGCTGACTCACCGGCAAGGGTCGGCAGAGTGTCCGCGAGCCCCGTGTCGTAGCGCGGCTGCTGGGCGGCTTGCCTGCAGCGTCGGCAACAGACGGTCACCGCGAGCTGGCACGACGCCCGACTCTCGGCATGAGCGGGCGTAGGTTGCGCGAAGGTTGGACCAGACGAAGTACTGCTGACCCTCCGTCGCACAGCGTCCAAGTAGAAGGTGTGACTCGGAGCTCAGGGACACTCACGCAAGGCTCTCAGATGATGGTTGCGGCCCCGGCGAGGAACCGGACGTTCCACGACGTGACCGTCTACGTTCCCGCCGCGGGCCTCTTTGCCGCTTACGTTGTCCGCAATGAGCAGGTCAGAGCATAAGTTTGCACGTCCCAGGGGCCCGGGACGTGGGTAGTTACATCGACAGAACCCTCGGAACAACATTTGTGTGGTTCAGTGCGACGCAGCCCATCCGAGGTCAGTATGCCGTGCCCAGCCCCGGCCTCGTTCGCCCACCCACCGGTCACGGCGCGCGACGCAGTTCCCGGCGCGGTCCGACGTCCCTGCCGGAATGGAATGCCCCTGCCGCGTGAGCGGCAGGGCGCGCGGCAGGGAGCGCCGTTGCGTTCGGCCAACGACTGCCAGGAGCAGGTGCCGCCGCGATCAGTTCGCCCAGAATGACGCTGGGCCATGGCCGGACCGGCTTGCGGCGATCTTGGCCTGGCGACGGTCGTTGAAAGACAGTTTCACCTCCTCCTGTTCAGTTGGGAAGTGCCTGCAACTAAGTCTTCCGGCGGCCTTCTACGCGAACAACAGATGACCCGCCGAGTTCAACGAGGAGGTTGGCGACTATGACTCTCTGCAAGGCGGGTCAGGCTAAGCAGGCCGAACAACTATGCTGATCCCATGCTGGCCACCACGGGAAGCGACGATCTCGCGGGTGGAGTGGCGACAGTGACGGCGAGCCGCCGCTCGGTCGGAATCCCGATCCAGGAACGCCTCCTCACGGACCGATTCCTCGAACTGTCGAGCGCTGTTATTCGGCCCGGCACGGGACGCACGCTCTATGTCATTGAGGAGCCGGAGTTGGGCGGCTCCGGCCGCCCTGACCTCGTCTTCGTGACCATGCAGGCCAATGCTCTGGCGAAGTACCGACGCTCTGGCCTACACATCCCCTCGGCTGCGGCAGCACGAGCGTTAGACCCGTCCTTTAGTGGGAGCCGGATCGGCGTCTCGCCCTCTTACGGTGCCACCGTGCGTCGAGGCGCTGCTGCTCGGGGATGGGGGGACGTGGACAGCGAACGAATCGCCGACCTACTCGTCGACACGCTTGCCGTCGAGGCGAAGATGCGAGACTGGCGCCGAGCCCTGCAACAGGTATCGCGCTTTCGTCGCCACTTCCATCGTTCGGCGGTGCTGATGCCGCAGCGCGAGATGCCCGCCGAGTCCGGACGGTCCCTCGACTTCTACGGTTGCGGACTGCTCCTTCAGGGCGAACGCGACATCGAGTGGGCACGGCCTGCAAAGCCGGGCAACCCGTCTATCGCGTCGCGACTTTGGCTTCTCGAACTGTTGGTTCGCGGCCTCGACAATGGGACGGCTTACAGGCTCTCCGACTTTCGGAAGAGGTCCAACGCTTCTCGGTAGGCCCTCACCCGTCCGGCGTATCGGCCGTCGAGCGCGATACCCAACCTAGAAATCTCGTCGAATCTTGCGGATGCCGCCTGCAGGAGGTCGACAAGAGTCGCGACGCGGTCCGTCACACCTCCGCGCTGGGTGAGCGCGTCGACGCTCTTCGCGAGGTACGTGAGGTACTGCTCTTGTGCTTCCGCGATGCTCCATGAGTCGAATCCGTGTGCGTCGAAGTGAGAGCGCAGGGAAGGCGGAAACATCCTGCGACCAGTTGTCGTGCCGAAGAGGTCCTCCGCCTCGTTGTTTCGAAGTGGCGCCCACAACCTCGGCAGGTACACGCGCGGAACCGGGGACGCCCCGCCGGTCCTGGTTTCGTTCCACTTCGACGTCGAGAACGCGCGCAAGCCGTACGTCCAGCCAGACGCAATCGCGGTTGCCCCCGCCGCGATCCCGAGCAGGCCGTCGATGTCCGCGTATCCCCAGGTCAACTCGTAGCCGTTGATCTCGGTGAGCGTGTAGATCACGCGGAGTAAATTGGCCAAGACCTGGGACTCCCAAGGCGCTGGCGGGTACACCGGTCGGCTTCGATTAACCAGGAGGTAGAACCCAGAGACGTCCAGCGTGGTGATGATGTCC
The DNA here is from genome assembly GCF_007829375.1 of Nocardioides sp. J9. Lineage (NCBI taxonomy): Bacteria > Bacillati > Actinomycetota > Actinomycetes > Propionibacteriales > Nocardioidaceae > Nocardioides > Nocardioides sp. J9. The sequence goes on from NZ_VLJQ01000018.1 coordinate 3,682, forward strand.
AGCCAGTCCTGGACGCCACCCCACGAACGAAGGACGTTCTCGTCTAGGACGATGGACGCGACGGTCTTGTCGGCGCCCCACTCCGCACTGCTCGTGCGACCGTATTGAAGCGCAGTCGGCATCCAATAGTCGGTCAGGTTGGCTTGGTAGGGAGACGGAGCGATGAACGGCCCACCGTGCCCGATGTTCTGATTCGCGAGGAAAACGGCGTCGACGTGGTTCTTGACAGCGTCAGCTGTCTGAGACCAGTGCAACTTCAAGAACTCGAGTCCGTGGCTCTTGTGGTGCCGGGCGATTCCAAGCGGGCTCAGGGTGTAGATGTAGGACTGCGGATCGAGCAGTACGTCTAGACCTCGCCTGCGACAATCATCCGCAGTGTCGGCCAACCGCTGCATATCTTCGTGTGCGGGGCTCAGGATCACCCCGGCTACCGGGGCGTGTTGGGACACGTTCGCGATCTTCGCGGCCTTACCGTGGCCGTGCTGGATGTAAAACACTCAGACCTCCCCGAGCGAGGCGAGCGCCATCGCTGTTGTGCGGAACCGTCGGCTTTGGTGGGCCGCAAGCAGACGGGGGATCGCCGTCCTCAAATGCTCAGTGATCGGCACGCTGCCTAGCGACGCGATGTCGAAGTTCGTCAGCGCGCGGTAGTAGTCGGCCGCTCCCCGGAAGGGATGTGCCCCCGTGAGGGCCTCCACCAAGACGATGCCAATCTGGAAGAGGTCGGTGCGGAAGTCGATCGTGCTCCGGTTCTTCGGCAAGAACTGTTCGGGGGCCGCGTAGAACTGCGACCCCGGCCCGGTGAGGGAGGACTCAGTGATATCGGACATCTCCGTGAACAGTGCGATGCCGAGATCCAAGAGGACAGGGGATCCAGCACCGTCGAACCCGATGTTCTTCGGCTTGATGTCGCGGTGCACGATGCGGCCCTGGCTCCACATAGCGTCAACTGCTGTCAGCAGAGCGACCGCCAGCGACTCCACCTCCGGCAAAGTCAGCGGACCACTCTTCAATCGCTGATGAAGGGTCCCACCGATCATGAACGGTTCCGTGTACCAGACGTGGTTTGTGGAGCCGATCATCCTGACCTGAGGTTCATCCACGGCACGGATGATGTGCGGGCACTCGACGTCCGCCATCCCCTGGAGTTCCCGGCGGAACCGCTCGGTGACGAGTCCGTCGTCGAATTCGTCGGCGTCATCGTCCACCGCGCCGCTCAAAATCTTTAGGGCAAGGACCTCAGCGTCTCTCGTCGCGCGGTACGCCACCTTGTCGACGCCAGTTCCGACGTGGGGCACGTCTACAGCGAACTCGGGAAACGCCACGACCACGTCCTGGTCAGTGAATGGCAACGGCGGCATGTCGGTCCTGGTTTCTTGATGGCACAGACTGCTGCCGGATAGTAAAGGAACTGTGACGTGTGGCGCAGCAGATCACCCAGAACCCAAACTGGCTCTTCGCAGTTGAGGGTGTAGCTAGCGTCGCGTAGGGCTCGGCGCGTCGGTGCCCGGGGAGACGTCGAGGTCTTCCGAGGATGGAAGTTCTCACACTGCCCATCCGGAAGACCTCGACGTGCACGACGCTACCCCGCCGGCGGGCTTCGCCTGCCCTGACCTGACCGCCTTCTGCCGCCTCGACGAGCTCGGCCTCGTCGTCATCGGCCAGCGCATCGAACCGGACCGGGCCGTGCTCGCGTGCCG
>NZ_VLJQ01000019.1:0-5281 GCF_007829375.1 Nocardioides sp. J9
GGGGCCTGACCCCGGATCTTGGACACGCTGAATCCAGCACGTGGTGCTGGGGAAGCGAGATGATCCGAGAATCATGGCCAGGAAGAACTACTCCGAGGAGTTCCGTCGTCAGGCCGTCGACTTGTACGAGTCCACCCCGGGCGCCACGGTCCGCGGCATTGCCGAGGATCTCGGCATCGTCCGCGGCACGTTGCGGCACTGGCTCGAGGTGTACGGGACGGGCAAGAAGACCGCTGCCGACGGGACGTTGACCTCCAGCCCGTTGCAATCGAAGACGACCACGACGAAGAGCTCGCCGGCGCCGGCCGGGGAGACGGCCGAGCAGAAGATCGCCCGGCTCGAGGCGAGGGTGAACGAGCTCGAGGTCGAGACGACCAAGCTGACCACCGAGCGGGAGATCCTGCAGCGGGCGGCCAAGTATTTCGCCGGGGAGACGCGCTGGTGAGTCGCTTCCAGTTCGTCGCCGACAACTCCACCACCTTCGAGGTGAAGCGACTGTGCGAGCTCGTCGAGATCGAGCGCTCCTCCTACTACGCCTGGCTCAAGGCCGCCCCGGCCCGAGAAGCCAGAGCAGCCGACGACGCGGCGCTGGCGGTGCGGATCCGGGCCGTCCACGCGCAGGACAACACCCAGGGGGCGCCGCGGATCACCGCCGAGCTCAACGCTCAACTCGGCGACCACGCGGCGGCCGGTGAGCGGGTGAACCACAAGCGCGTCGCGCGGGTGATGCGGCTGGAGGGCATTCGTGGCTATGTGAAGAAGCGCCGGGTGCGGACCACGATCCCCGAGCCGTCGGGTCAGAAGTACCCCGACCTGCTCAAGCGCGACTTCACCGCCGAGGCACCGAACCAGCGCTACGTCGGGGACATCACCTACCTACCGCTGGCCGACGGGACGAACCTGTACCTGGCGACAGTGATCGACTGCTACTCCCGTCGGGTGGCCGGGTGGGCGATCGCCGACCACATGCGCACCGAGCTCGTCGAGGACGCGTTGAAGGCCGCCGCCGCAACCCGGGGCAGCCTCAAGGGCGCGATCTTCCACAGCGACCACGGGTCGGTCTACACGAGCAAGGACTACGCCAAGCTCGCCAAGTTGCTCGGCGTCACCCAGTCCATGGGCGCCATCGGATCCTCAGCCGACAACGCGCTCGCGGAGTCGTTCAACGCCACGCTGAAGCGCGAGGTCCTCCAGGACGCCGCCTGCTGGCCCGACGAGCCGACCTGTCGCCGGCAGGTCTTCAAGTGGCTCGTCCGCTACAACACACGTCGCCGTCACACCTGGTGCGGCTACCTGTCCCCGTCCACCTACGAGGCCCGTCGGGCCGCTACGCTGCCGACCGCTGCGTAATCACCCACCGTGTCCAAGATCCGGGGGCAGGGCCCGATAGCCCGTCCGGGTGGTGTTGCCGGGTACTGCATTTGCAGTAGGCGTCCTGCAGATGCAGTACCCGACGATTCACGCATTTGTCGGACGCGAGACAGGACCGCGAGAAGCCATCGTGGTGGTGTCGCCAACACGGGCGGCCACCAAGACTAGAAGTGATGCGCACGATGTCCATCGACACGATCCAGACCAGCACGAACGCCGACCCCGGCAACGAGCGCCACCCGATCGGGGACGGTCGCAGCGGGAGCGCCAGTTGCCGCACGTCCTCGAGCCCGGCGCCCATCCGAAGGCCAGCCAGCCTCAACGGGACCACTCGCAAGGAGAACCACACCCAGGCCGTGGAGCTGGCCGGGTTCCTCGGGCTGCACCACCTCGGTGCCGTGCTCGACGGGGTCCTGGCCAAGCCCGGGGCCCGCGGCCGCCGCTCGCCGTACCCGCCGACCTGCTTCCTGATGATCATCGCGTTCGCGCGGATCTTCGGTTCCATGTCCGGCGCGGTCGAGGCACTGCACACCTCTCCTGGCCTGTGGAAGAAGGTCTGTGAGGCCTACCGCCTCCAGGTCGAGCAGATGCGCGCCGAGGGCATCGAGACGGGGCCGGCCCAGCTGCCGGCCGTGCCCCCCCAAGCGCGAGCAGGTGCTCTACTTCCGCGACAAGCTGGTCGGCTCACAGGCCCACATGCGCGAGCTCAACACCCAGTTCACCCGGGTCGCGATCGGCATGGCCTGGAAGCTGGGCAACCTCCACCCCGGCGTCGTCCCGGACGGCACCTGCCCCGACCAGCGGCACTACATCTACGGCGACGGCACGGTCGTCAAGCCGCCCTCCGATGTCCGCGTCGTGACCGACCCCGTCACCGGCGAACGCATCCCGCTCCACAGCAGGGCGACGTCGGCCACGACCGCACGCGTCGTCAAGACCCTGACCGACACCAGGGCCGACGGCAAGGAGCAGCTGCGCGGCCTCAACATGGTCGGCGTCTACACATGGACCGACGCCGGCCGGCTCGTGCTGGGAACGCGGGTCGCGCTGGGCGCTGAGCAGTGGGCGGCCCTCGAGCTCATCGAGGAGGTCTACCGCTTCGCCAAGGACGGCATGCACGGGGTGATCTGGGACCGCGTGATCACCGGCTGGCTGGTCGACTACCTGATGGCCACGATGCGACTCCAAACGGTCGGCAAGCCCGTCGCCAACAGCCGCGACGACTCATCCGAGATCGACGACAAGATCGCACTCAAGGCCGCCGCCCACCACACGCAGCTCGACACGCACACCAAAGTGGCCATTCGCTACCACGTCCTGGCCGACATGGTCACCGCCAGCGACCGGCTCCCCCTGGGCACCAGCATCTACCCCAAGTCGAACCGCAGGGACTTCGACCTGGTCCACAGCGAGTTCCGCGAGCTCGACCCCATCGTGCACCACACACCTGAGGGTGAGTGCGCGCACCGCCTCGCCGTCGACGACGGAGGCATGTTCGAGATCGCCGACCACGACGAGCTCGCGCACAGCGTCAAGGTCACCTACCTGCCGTGCATGGCCAACACCCACCACCAGCGACCCGACGGGCTGTGGACCTCGAAGCTGGAGTACCTCATCCCCTGCCCCCACGGCGACCTCGTGTACTCCTACCTGTGGGAGCCCCAGCCCCACCGCTACCAGCCAGGAGACGCCGGCGCCCGCACCCCTGAGGACCCCGTCGGATGGCGGCTGCGGCCGCTGTGCCGCGCCGACGACATCGGGGAGGCCTACAACAACCGCCTGCCCCTCAACACCCCCGCCGAGCGGAAGTTCACCGCGTTCTTCTCCCGCCGCAACGACAGCGAGTCACACAACGCCTGGGTCAAACGCAGCTACCCCCACAAGCGGGCCGCCAGCTACTCCGCCGAAGCCCAGGAACTCGACTTCCTCCTCGCCGGCCTGGTCAACAACAGCCGAACCTGGCACATCGCATTCCCCATCGGAACCTGACCCAGACCAACACCACAACACATCAACCAGTCACGTTGAGCCCGTCCCGAACAGGGACGGGCTCAACGTCATTTCACCCCACCACCGCGAGCCGCCCCAACGAGAAGCCCCACAGACCCGTCAGCACCCCGCCGACGCCGGCTCTCGGTCGTCTCGGTCTCGCCTCGGCTCGGGATCGGGATCGGGCTCGGGATCGGGCTCGGGCTCGGGATCGGGCTCGGGCTCGGGGCGGCGGCATCTCCGCCCAACGTTCTGATGGCGCGAGCCGACACCTTGGCATCGACGAGACACTTCGGCTCCGCCACCGACCAGCGGCCCACACCCTCAAGCGGCCCGGGCAGCACGCGGCCCGGCCACGGCGCACAGCAGCCGAACTCGGTCGCCGTTCACGCCACCGCCGCCCGGCGCTCAGGAAACCCGTCGAAAAAACATCCCCCGAGCCCCGTGCAGCGATTGCCTAACCCGTCGCTGTCCCCACCGTCCTCCCTCGTCCGCTTCTCGATACCAACCTGGGAGAACACCACCATGGCCACCAACGCCAGCAACACCACCAGCAACAAGCAGACCAGCAACAAGCAGACCAGCAACAAGAAGTCCACGCCCTCGCTCTGCACGAGCTTCCGTGGATGCTCCGGCACCTTCGCCATTGATGAGTTCATTGATCTGTGCGAGCAGTACGATCTGATCCCCGCCGCCACCCGCGAGACCACCCTCAGCGCCCTCACCCGACTGCGTGAGGTCCTCGACCGCGGCCACTACAACGTCTACGACATGGTCAAGGAGCAGCGCATCATCCTGGCCCACCTCGTCGGGATCGAGGCGAGCACGGTGACCCGGTTCCTGAGCTCGTCCGTCGCCGAGCCGTTGCACCGCTACCGCAACCTCCTCGTCGCCGCGGCCGCCGCCGCTGTCGGGGCCCAGGGCTCCCCTTCCAGCCCCAAGAACAGCCGCCCCGAGACCGTCTACGCCAACAGCATCCGCCTCCAGCAGCGCCGCGACCGGATCCACCGCCCGCTCACCGACGACGAGATCCTCCTGGGCCGCGTTGCTGCCCACCTCGCCTCCCAGCGCGACCCGCTGGACCGCACCGCGCTGCTCTGGGCCCTCAGCGAGACCGGCATGGTGCCCCTCGAGATCAGCCGTGTCACCATCGAGGTCTTCAACGACCCCCACACCCCGACCAAGGTCCTCGCCACCGGCAACGCGCACATCGACCGCCGCCACCTGACCCTCACCCGCCCGGCCACCACCATCCTGTCCCGCTTCAACCGCGCCTGGCTCGCGGACGGACGCCCCCACACCAAGGAATTCGCCTACACCCCCGACACCAAGCGCACCGGCGGCCGACAGCGCACCCTGCTGCAGGAGAACACCTCCCGCACCGTCGGCGTCCAGCGCACCATCGACAAGCTGTTCGCCGACCTCGGCTTCACCAAGCGACCGACGAAGGACACCACCAAGACCGSCTCGACCACCACCAAGGCCTCCCACGGCATCACCGCCAGCAGCATCGCCCACTGGCGCATCGCCACCGCCCTCCAGGCCAACGGATACAAGGACGCCCTCACCCTCAGCGGCCGCAACAGCGCCGACTCCATGATCCGAGCCATCGGCGCCTACGCAGTCCCCGAAGAGACCGCCGCCAAGATCACCACCAGCAACTTCGAGCTCCCCGCAGCCTGACCAACCACCACCGCACGCCGCGAGAAACTACGGCCGAGGCCACCCGAAAGACGGGTGGCCTCGGCCACCACTGCTTTTCAACCCCTCCGCCCCGATCCCACGCCCCGCGGCCACAAGCAGAACACGGATCCACAGAACGACTGCGCTGAATGCGGAGCCGGCCAACCACCGCACAGTCAGCGACAGACTCCACCGGCAGSCACAACGAGCACCGGCGCGGAACACGACCCTTGACAAC
>NZ_VLJQ01000020.1:0-4930 GCF_007829375.1 Nocardioides sp. J9
CCATGCCGCTGTCGGGGCGGAGCGCCCCGACCATGCCGCTACCTGCTCGTTCGTGCCGATGTGCGAGCGGCGTCGACAACGAAGGGCAGAGCTAGGGGGACGTCACCGGGTGCAGCGCCCATGCTTATCGTCAAACAGTCGCTGAATCGTCCTCGCGACGACGGCACCGCTGGCAGGATGCTGAAGGTGGCGAATCAAGAGACCGGGTCACCTGCGCTGGCGCAGATGATCCACATGTCTGACCTCTTTTCATGGCTGGTGCAGACCGCAGGCAAGGCGTTAGCCGTGCTAGTCCTCACACCGTTGACGCTGGGAATCGCCGGCGCGTTTGCTGACCCAGAGGGTGACGGGTTTGCCGTGGGAGCCGCTCTCGGATCGGCACTGAGCATCCTGATTCTGCTGCTGTGGCTGACGACGGCCACCGCGCCTTTCCGCGAGAGCGCGTCATTGAACTGCTAGACGGCGAGACTGACCAGACGTCCGCCGAGGTCACCCCTGGCGCCCCCCTCTGTGAAAATCGTCGGACCAACCAATGCACCGCGCCGACGCAGCCGCAGACCGCGCCGACCCCAGTGAAAGGACGTTCCTAACTCCCTCGGACTCATCCGGCTGACGCGTGAGACCGGGACAGACGCCCGGATAGGGCGCTGCCGGAGTGGAGCACCCGATCATGCCGGACTCACAGCAGAAGCGAGCCGGCGCCCGGGGAAGGCCTGTTGTGAAGGGGATCCCGCACTGACGCCTCCTATTCAGCACCGCAGCGGATCGAGGTCGGACATACTCGCGGTCGTGGATCGATTGGAGGACCATCGCGAGGCGATAGAGCGGGCGCTGGTTGAACTCGGGATGGGCTGGGAGGCGTGGCCGGCCGTGATCGCGGATCGCCGGCTCGCTCCTGAGAATCGTCTGTCGGCTCTGCTCCTCCTACTCGCCACGAGTGAGATGAACGACGAGCACGGGTTCTCGATCATGTGGGTCGATCCCGCCGCGCCCGAGCTCGACTGGCTTGGGCGAGCGCGGGAGCCCTGGGCAACCCTGGCAAGGCTGCGGTTCCCTTGGACCGCGCCGACCGCCACGATCGCATTGGAAGCTGCCACCGCAGGGTCGTACGACGATCGTCGCGTGGCTATTGCCCTTCGAGGAGCCTCTCAGGTGTGCTCCGCTGGTCTGGCCGACTCTGCACTGGTCCACGCGCTCGACGCTGTTACCGCATTCCTTGATGCGAGCGGCGATCATGAGTGGCGCATCGTCGAGCTGCGAAACCAGGCGAGACGAGTGACCTCTTCCGCCACCCACCCAGACATCCTCGATCTGTCGCTACTGGCCGACGGCGACGCTTGGGCGGGCCCGGCGCGAGACGTCGCGTTGTCGTTGCCCGCCGGCGACATAGCGCCTCTGGTGCGCCTGCTCGGCGACCTCGGTCCTCGCAAGCCGCCGCAGCGATGGTGGAAATCCGTCGACGAAGCGCTCAAATCCCCGCCAGCCCGGCAGTTGCTCCGGCAGTGGCTGGAGCTCGCGGCCGCGACCGCAGTCGTTCCAGAATGGCCCGGATCGAAGGTCGGCTATTGCGCCGGCGTGCTGTTCGTGGGCACCAATGTCGACGTGGTCCGCGCTGCCGTGCTGAGCACGAGTCGGCTGCGGGACGAGACATGGCCAACCGACCTGCTCGCCGAGCTGGCGCGTCGTGGATCCGCCCACAATGGTATGGCCGGAATCCCCGAAGCACTCGCCCTCAAGGTCGCCTCCGCCGCTGTTGACGCCCTCGTGCTGCGAGCAAACCAGGTTGACCACGCCGCGCTTGCCATCCTGCTCACCGAGCTTAACCGGCGCGACTTGATCAAACGCATCAACGCAGCGCTGCCATGACCCCGCAAAGCCCGCGGATTGCGCGTGAGGACGCAGCGCCCGACCATGCCGCTGTCGGGGCGGAGCGCCCGACCATGCCGCTGTCGGGNCCGGTTCCGGAAGTGGATTGGCTGGTGGGCGCGATCGGTTGCCAGTGGCGCGCGGGGTTGGCGTTCGTGCCCTTTCGTTCGGTGGCGGGCCGGCCGTCGACACTTGAGCGGCATCAACCCCACTGGTAGGTGTCGAAGTCGCCCTGTGCCTGCCGCAGGCCATCGAGTCGGATGATCTCGGCGCGTTCTTCACTGGACAAAGGTGCCGGCAGTTGCTCGGTCAGTGCGTTCCAGTCTGGAGAAGGGGTGAAGGCGGCTGTCGTCGCGGCCTCCAAGAACTGGCGAGCGCGGAGATGGGCCCATTCGGGCTGTTGCCCCCATCGACGCCCCCGCTGGTCCTCGACGAACTCAAGGGGTCGCTCATGGTGAGTGCGTCTGAACACAAGTTCAGCGTGGTCGACTACCTGGATGGCTGCCTGGCGGGCGTCAGGGTGAGCGGTGAGACGCAAGGTCCTGCCGACCAGCGAACGCTGACGGATGAAGTCACCCTCGAGAGCCGTGCTCCACGGGTCATCCCCATCCCAGTGGGGATGTTCCTTCTCCCAAGCCTGTTGTTCCCGCTCCCAGCGTGAGATGACAGGCAGCAAGGCTGCGGGCAGGGTCGAGATCTCGCCGTTGCCGAGCTGGATGAAGAGGTCTTGGACCGGGCTCTCGTTGACGACGCCAGCCTCCGTAGCCGCCGCCCGGGCGGCCCAGAGCGCCAGATCGCGGCACCATTGCTCGTCGCGTGTCCCGACCGCGGTAACGACGTGGGGAGCGCCCTCGTTCAGCAGCCGCCAATCATCCAGAGGTGGCGAGTCGAACGCGTCAGGCACAGGGACGAGGGTTCGGCGACTGGCTTGGCTGATCGCGGCCGGTTCGATCCCTACTCCAGTGAACACCGACGCCATCGCCGCACCGACGGCAACCGCGTCGACAGTCTCGTCCGCAGTCAGTGCTGCCAGCCGACGCAGTGAGCGCGGCACGTCTTCGGGATCAACGTCCAACAGTTCAACCGAGCACACCACCTTGCCCTTGCGAGCAGCGGTGAAGATGACCATCTCGTTGACGTTCCAGAAGATGCTGGCAGCCAGCCCCTTGGCGCTGGCCTTGGAAACCTGTCGCAAGACCTCGGGCCTCGTGCCCTCGAAGCCGTTTACTTCGATGGTCAGAACGTTGCCTTCGTCCTGAGTCAGCCAGGCTTCGCCGCCGTCCTGGCGGTCGTGCCCGTCTGCGTCCGCGAACGTCGCGGCATCCTCGTCGAGTTGATCGCAGCCGAAGGCAGTCGCCACCTCATCAGTGGTCGCGTCAGGCGCCAGAGTGAGACATGCCGCCTCTCCGAGAGTCGAGCGAACCCACGAGAACGAGTCAGGCATCACCGGCATGCGCAGATCCTAGGTTCCAATAGTCGCACTCACGTGCCGATGAGCGCTTGTCGCAACGGTTCACACGGCATGCTGCTCTCGTGATCCGACGCGAGAACTTCCTTGACGAACTGGCGATCGCGGTAACTGAGTCGGACGAACTGGTCGAGCAACACCTGGCCGACAACGATGGCCTGCTTCTGCATCCGCTCATGAGCGACCTCTGCGCATGACTGTGAGCACCTACGCGGCGGGAGAGGTAGCGGTAACAGACCGGCTCTTGGAGTTCATCGACTGGTGCTTCCGAGAGGGTGATGACTACGTCGTCAACGCGGTCGCAGTGTCGTTTGTCGAGGACTACGGTGCCCATCCCGGTGAGTCGGATGCGCTCCTGAAGCGGTGGCCACCGACCCTTCGAGCCGAGCTGGGACGGTAGGCGGAGTGCACGCTCATGCCGCTGTCGGGGCGGAGCGCCCGACCATGCCGCTACCTGCTCGTTCGTGCCGATGTGCGATCGGATGCTCGGTTAGCGTTCGTCGCATGGATGACGGTCGACGCACCCCAAGCTGGTGTGCGGCAGCCTGGCTGGTCGGACCTGACGCGAGCAAGGCTCTGTCGCTGCGATCTTCTTCCGCTGCCGGGGCGAGAGGACGCACAGGCTGACGTGCGTGAAGGTCCCCAGCTCCGTTAGATCGCACGTCAGGAGGAACTGTTCGACGCACTGCCTCGGGGCTCAGCGGCTCAGGGGCTTGAGGATTTCATCCAGTGTCACAGACGTCGCGGTCGATAGCACGATGAGTCGACCCGACGCGATCATACGGGTACGGCTGCGCCGCAAGAGTTGCGCAGGTTTCTGCCGTCAAGCGGCGACAGCTGGCACCGTCCCGAGGGCGGGTCCGTTCTCAAGCGGCGTCCGTGGTGTTTCGGAGATCGTCGATACGGCGGTTAGCCATCGCGACGTACTCCGATTTCGCCTCCATGCCGACCCAGTTCCGCTTGAGCGACTCGGCTGCGACGGCGGTGGTGCCGGAGCCCAGAACGGGGTCGAGCACCACGTCGCCTGGGTTGGTGTAGGTACGAATCAGGTACTCGAACAGCTCGACCGGCTTCTGCGTTGGATGTCCGCCCTTGATGCGTGGGTTACTGACCCTGAGCACCGACTTGGGGTGGCGAGTGCCGTCGCTGCTTGCCTGATGATCGCGCTGGTTGTTGTAGCCGCGGTCGTTGTACTTGGAGTTCTTGCGGTTCGCCTTCCACGGCTCACCGTCGGTCATCTGCGGGTTGTAGGTGGGCGTCTGCCTGTAGAAGACGAGGGGGCCTGACCCCGGATCTTGGACACGCTGAATCCAGCACGTGGTGCTGGGGAAGCGAGATGATCCGAGAATCATGGCCAGGAAGAACTACTCCGAGGAGTTCCGTCGTCAGGCCGTCGACTTGTACGAGTCCACCCCGGGCGCCACGGTCCGCGGCATTGCCGAGGATCTCGGCATCGTCCGCGGCACGTTGCGGCACTGGCTCGAGGTGTACGGGACGGGCAAGAAGACCGCTGCCGACGGGACGTTGACCTCCAGCCCGTTGCAATCGAAGACGACCACGACGAAGAGCTCGCCGGCGCCGGCCGGGGAGACGGCC
>NZ_VLJQ01000021.1:0-4656 GCF_007829375.1 Nocardioides sp. J9
CAGCCACAAGACGCACCTCGCGCCACCACAAGACGCACCTCGCACCACCACAAGACGCATCTCGCGCAGCCACAAGACGCACCTCGCGCCACCACGAGGCGCACTTCGTCGGGGCGGGGTCAGCGGCCGGTGTACTCGGGAGGGCGGCGCTCGACGAAGGAGGCCATCGCCTCGTCGAGGTCGTTGCTGAGCAGGAAGGCGGCGTTCCAGACGGCGGTGTAGCGCAGGCCGGCCTCGACACGGGGGCCGCGCTCGGCGTCGAGGACGTCCTTGATGCCGCGCAGCACGAGCGGGGAGTTGGCGGCCATGCGCGCGGCGAGGTCGGCGGCGGCGGTACGGGCGGCGTCAGCGTCGGGGTGGACGTGGTTGACCAGGCCGATCTCCGCGGCACGCTCGGCGGTGATGTCGTCACCGGTGAGGGCGAGCTCGCGCAGGTGGCCGTCGCCGATGACGCCGACGAGGCGCTGGAGGCTACCGAGGTCCGCGACGATGCCGACCTTCGCCTCGCGGACGCTGAAGCTCGCGTCGGCCGAGGCGACCCGGACGTCGCAGGCGACCGCGAGGTCGACGCCGCCGCCGACACACCAGCCGGTGACCGCGGCGACCGTGGGCTTGCGCACGTTCGCGACGACGTCGACGGCGCGCTGCCAGCGGCGGATGAGCGCGAGCAGCTCCTGGCGGGCGCCGGCGTCGGTGGCCGAGCGCAGCGGGGCGAACGTGGCGGCCGCGGAGCCGAGGTCGAGGCCGAAGGAGAAGTGCGGGCCGGAGCCGGTGACGACGATCGCGCGGACCGCCTCGTCGGCGTCCAGCGCGGTGAAGGTCTCGGCGAGCTCGGAGAAGAACTGCTCGTCCATGACGGCCTTCCCGCCGGGTCCCGCGAGGCCGACCGTGGCGACGTGGCCGTCGCGGGTGACGGTGAAGCGCTTCTCGTCAGTCATGCTGCGGAGCCTAGTGCCGAGGGGACCCGATAGATTTCGCCTCGTGCCCGGTCCTGCTGCTCGTCCTGTGTCCCGGCCCGGGATCGGGGCGGAGATCAGGCGTCTCGGGGTCCCCGACGTCAGCGACGACGCCGCCGTCCTCGGCGCCTACTCCTCCGACGCCTCGCTCTACCGCGTGCCGCCCGCGGCCGTCGTCTTCCCGCACAGCGCCGACGACGTGCGCGCCACCCTCGCGGCCGCCCGCGAGCTGGGGCTGAGCGTCACCGCGCGCGGCGCCGGTACGTCGGTGGCCGGCAACGCCATCGGCCCCGGGATCGTCGTCGACTTCAGCCGGCACATGAACCAGGTGCTGTCGGTGGACGCGGACGCCGGCACCGCCGTGGTCCAGCCCGGCGTGGTGCAGGCCGCCCTGCAGGCCGCCGCGGCGCCGCACGGCCTGCGCTTCGGCCCCGACCCGTCGACCAGCACCCGCTGCACGATCGGCGGGATGATCGGCAACGACGCCTGCGGCGCCCGATCGCTGGCGTTCGGCCGCACGTCCCACAACACCCTCGGCCTGCGTGCCCTGCTCGCCGACGGCACCGACCTCGTCACCGGTCGCGACGCGGACGGCACCCCGACCGCCGAGGCCGCCAACGGCGTGCTCGACCGGGTGCGCGACGTCGTCGCCGCCGACCTCGCGACCGCGCGCACCGAGTTCGGCACCTTCGGCCGCCACGTCTCCGGGCTCGCCGTCGAGCACCTGCTCCCGGAGAAGGGCTTCGACGTCACCCGCGCCCTGGTCGGCTCCGAGGGCACGCTCGCGGTCATCCACGAGGCCACGGTCCGCCTCGTCAGCACGCCGCCGGCGAAGCTGCTCGTCGTCCTCGGCTTCCCCGACTTCCCGACCGCCGGCCACGCGACGCCCGAGGTGCTGAAGTTCGAGCCGTCCGCGTGCGAGGGCATCGACCGCCGCATCATCGACGTGATCCTCGAGCGCCGCGGCCCCTCCGCCGTCCCGGACCTGCCGGCGGGCGACGCGTGGATGTTCGTCGAGCTGTCCGGCACCGACCCCGACGACGTACGACGCAAGGCCGACCTGCTGGCCGCGGCCGGCCTCGGCGTCTCCGCGCTGGTGGTCGACAACCCTGTCGCGACCGAGCGGCTCTGGCGGATCCGGGCCGACGGGGCCGGGCTGGCGGGCCGGGCGCCCTCGGGCCGCCCCGCGTGGGCCGGCTGGGAGGACGCGGCCGTGCCGCCGGACCGGCTGGGTGACTACCTCACCCGCTTCGACGAGCTGCTGACCACGCACGGGCTGACCGCGATGCCCTTCGGCCACTTCGGCGAGGGCTGCGTGCACGTGCGGATGGACTTCGCGTTCGACGCGCCGGACGGGCCGGACCGCTACCGCTCGTTCGTCGAGGACGCGGCCGACCTGGTCTCCTCGCTCGGCGGCTCGCTGTCCGGTGAGCACGGCGACGGCCGGGCGCGCAGCGAGCTCCTGCCGCGGATGTACTCCCCCCGCGCGCTCTCCCTGATCGCCGGCGTGAAGCAGGCCTTCGACCCCGACGGCCTGCTCAATCCCGGCGTGATCGTGGACGCGGCGCCGCTGACCGCCGACCTGCGCTACGGGGCGCGGACGAGCCTGCGCAAGGGCCTCGCGATGGCCTACGCCAGCGACGGCGGCGACTTCGGCCAGGCCGTGCACCGCTGCACCGGCGTCGGCAAGTGCCGCGCCGACAACAGCGCGTCGGGCGGCGTGATGTGCCCGTCGTACCAGGCGACCGGCGAGGAGATCCACTCCACCCGCGGCCGCGCCCGGCTGCTGCAGGAGATCGTCAACGGCGAGAGCGACATCTCGTGGGGCTCACCGGCCGTGCACGAGGCGCTCGACCTGTGCCTGGCGTGCAAGGGGTGCGCGTCGGACTGCCCCACCGGCACCGACATGGCCAGCTACAAGGCCGAGGTGCTGCACCAGACCTACAAGCGCAGGCTGCGTCCGCGCAGCCACTACTCCGTCGGCTGGCTGCCGCGCTGGGCCAAGGTCGGCTCGGCGATGCCGCGCTTCGCCAACAAGTCGATGGACGTCGGTCCCCTTCGCAAGGTCGCGCTCAAGGCGGCCGGCGTGGACACGCGGCGGCGGATGCCGGCGTTCGCCCGGCGCACCTTCCGGCGTACCTTCGCCGGCGGTGGCACCGGCACGCCCGTCGTGCTCTTCGTCGACTCGTTCACCAACCACTTCGCGCCGCAGGTCGCGGACGCGGCAGCGCAGGTGCTGCGCGACGCGGGCTACGCGCCGAAGATCACCCGCCAGCAGGAGTGCTGCGGCCTGCCGTGGATCAGCACCGGGCAGCTCGACGGTGCGGCGAAGCGGCTGCGGTCGATGGTCGACGCGCTCGCCGAGGACGCCCGGGCGGGACTGCCGGTCGTCGGCCTCGAGCCCAGCTGCACCGCGGTGCTGCGCCACGAGCTCACCGAGCTCGTCGAGGGCGAGGACGCCGCCCGGGTCGCCGCGGCCACGGTCACCCTGGCGGAGCTGCTGACTCGCACCGAGGACTGGCAGGCGCCCGACCTGTCGGAGGTGACCGTGGTGGCGCAGCCGCACTGCCACCACCACGCGGTGATGGGCTGGGAGACCGACCGGGCGCTGCTGGAGAAGGCGGGCGCGCGCGTGCAGTCGGTCGCCGGCTGCTGCGGCATGGCCGGCAACTTCGGCGTCGAGCAGGGCCACTACGAGGTGTCGGTCGCGATCGCGGAGGCCAACCTGCTGCCCGCGCTGCGCACGCCTGCCGCCAACCGGGTCGTGCTCGCGGACGGCTTCTCCTGCCGCACCCAGATCGACGAGCTGGCGCCCGGCACCCAGCCGAAGCACCTCGCCGAGCTGCTCGCGGGGCGCTGACCCGCACACCGACCCGGGTCTACCGGCCCGGCGTCAGCCGCGCAGCAGCCCGTTGCCGCGCGAGCGGCGCAGCCAGTCGGGGTACTCGGTCATCAGCCGCTCGAACAGCGCGTCGTCGCTGATCGGGTTGCGACCGAGGATCTCGTCGTCGCTGACGGCGAAGAAGTCGGCGTTGTCGGTGTAGCGCTGGTCGAGGTCGTCGAGGCGCTGCAGGAACTCGAACCGGTCCGAGCCGATGCCGACGAACTGCCAGAAGATCGGCTCGTACGACGCCGCCCGGACCTGCCGCGTCGCGTCGTTCTTGTCGCTGGGCGCTCCGTCGGTCAGGAACATCACGTAGACCGGGGTCGTGTCCGCGACGGGCTCGCCGCGCTCGCCGGCGTGGCCGAGGTAGTGGGTGCGCACGGCGGCCATGGCGGCGCCGTACTTCGTGGCGTACTCGAGCTTGTACTTCCGCGTGATGCCCTTGACGTAGGCCTGGTAGCCGTCGAGGGTGAGCGGCTCGGGCTGGTGCACGCGGTTGCCGAAGAGGAACACGTCGACCGCGCCGTCGTCGTCGAAGCGCAGGCCGAGGGCGAGCACCCGCTCGGCGAGGCGCTGCACCAGCCCCTTCTTGTAGCGCGAGGCCATCGAGCCGGAGATGTCGAGCACCAGCGCCACCCGGGCGGTGTGCTCGGACAGGCCCTTCTTCTCCAGGGAGACCCCGGCGGTCTTGACCAGCGACAGCATGGCGGTGTCCCCGGCGCCGGTGAGCTTCTTCTCCAGGTCGACGACGCGGCGCTTCTCCAGGCTGACCGCCGGTGCCGCCGGTGCCGGGGGAGCAGGCGGCGGAGGCGGCGG
>NZ_VLJQ01000022.1:0-4567 GCF_007829375.1 Nocardioides sp. J9
CCCGGGCCGAGCTCGTCATCGCCCTCGAGGCCTGGCACGAGGTGATCCCGGACTACCGGCTCACCGAGGGCGTCGAGCTCACCGAGCGGGGTGGCAGGCCGCGGCAGCCACCACTGATCCACAACGGAGAGGTTGTCTATCACGCCGGATCAGGTGTTTCCCCCGGCAGGGTGGCGGGACCGAGACTCGTCGGGCCCGTCCACCCTGCGAGGGAGAACCCGTGCGTCGCATCCTGACCAGCCTGCTCGTCCCGTTGCTCGCCGCGCCGCTGGCGGCCGTCACGACCGCCGCACCGGCCCGTGCGTACGACGTGCCGGAGCCCGGCATCCGCAACTACGTCGCGCTCGGTGACTCGTTCACGGCCGGTCCCCTGGTCCCGTTCTTCGCCGACGTGCCGTGCGTACGGTCGACCAACAACTACCCGAGCACGCTGGCCGTGAAGCTCGGCATCTACGACACCGGGTTCCGTGACGTCTCCTGCAGTGCGGCGGACACGACCGCGATGGAGGGGCGCTTCGCGCCGCCCGCCGGGCTCGGCACCACGGTCGCGCCGCAGTTCGACGCGCTGCGACCGGACACGGACCTGGTGACGATCGGGATCGGCGGCAACGACGAGAGCTTCTTCGGGACGATCATCGGGGAGTGCCCGGACCTCGCGTCGGCGGACCCCGACGGCAACCCGTGCCAGCGGAAGTTCACTGCCGACGGTGTCGACACCCTCGCCGCGATCATCCCGCGCACCGGCGCTCGCGTCGCCCGGGTGCTGGAGGCGATCAGGGAGCGCTCGCCCCGCGCCCGGGTCGTCTACGTCGGCACCCTCCGGCTGCTGCCCGCCAACGGCATCCCCTGCCCCGACGTGCCGCTCGCCAGGGGCGACATCGCGTGGGCCGACGGGCTGCAGCGGAAGCTCAACGAGGAGATGGCGCGCGTCGCGGCGCGGCAGGGCGTCGAGTTCGTCGACGTGTACGGCGCCTCCCTCGGCCACGACGCGTGTGCCGGTGACGACGCCTGGGTGCAGGGCGGCTGGGTCAACCTGTTCAAGGCCGTCTCCTGGCACCCGTTGCGCTCGGGCATGGACGCCGTCGCGCAGATGGTCCACGAGAAGCTCAACGGCAAGGACCTCGCCGCCGGCCGCCTGGTGACGGCCTCGTCCACCGAGAGCGGGCTGGCGCCCTCGCGCGCTGTCGACCGGGACCCCTACGCGCGCTGGGCCAGCTACCACTGGCGCGACGGTGAGTGGCTCGCCGTCGACCTCGGCTCCCGGCAGACCGTCCGGCGCCTCGAGCTGAACTGGGAGGACGCCTGGGCCCGTGCCTACCGCGTCGAGGTCTCCGACGACGGCCGCACGTGGCGCACGGTGTGGTCGACCATCAACAGCGACGGCGGGCACGACACGGTCCGGTTCCCGGCGACGACCGCTCGGCACGTCCGCGTCGTCGGGGTGACCCGCGCGACGTGGTACGGCATCTCGCTGTGGGACCTCGAGGTCTACCGGACCTGAGCCGCCGCCGTCGCCGCACGCCGCGGTCGGGAACTAGCATCCGATCATCGACATCCACGTCCGCAAGCTCCGCCAGTTCATCGTGGTGGCTGAAGAGCTGCACTTCAGCCGGGCTGCCGCGCGGCTCTACGTCGCGCAGCAGGCGCTGAGCCGCCAGGTCAAGGAGCTCGAGGAGGAGCTGGGCGCGACCCTGTTCCGCCGCAGCACCCGCAGCGTCGAGCTCACCGCCGCCGGCCGCGCCCTGCTCGAGGGTGCCCGAGCGACGGTCGAGGCGTGGGACCGGGCGGTCGCCCGGACCACGAGCGCGGCCCGCGCGGAGCAGGGGGTGCTCCGCGTGGGCTCGTGCCCGGCCGCGGCGCTCGAGCTGACCAGCCCGATCCTGCGCGAGCTGGAGGAGCGGCTCCCCGACGTCGAGGTGGAGATGCGCGAGCACCTGCTCACCGACCCCTCCGCCGGCCTGCTCGACCACTCCGCCGACATCGCGTTCGTCCGGGTGCCAGCCACGCTGCCCCGGATGGAGGTGGTGCCGCTGTTCACCGAGCCGCTGGTCGTCTCGGTCGCCACCGGCCACCGCTTCGCCGAGCGCGACCGGGGCAGCGTCGCCGAGGTGCTCGACGAGCCGATCACCGTCTCGCGCACGGAGGACGCGGCCTACCGGGCGTTCTGGCAGCTCACCGGGTTCCGCGACAAGGCCCCGGCCGTCCTCCTCGACCACACCTCGGTCATCGAGGAGGGCATCCTCGTCGCGTCGGGGCGGGCGGTCTCGGTGACGGTCGCGGCCGCCGCGCGGTACGGCGGACACCCGGACCTGCGGTTCGTCCCGATCGTCGACGCCCCGCGGTCGACGCTGGCCGTGGCCCTGCCGGCGGAGGAGCCCAGTCCGCTGGCGCGCGCGTTCGTCGACGCGGCCGTCACGGTCCGCGACCGCGAGGCCGGCCTGGTCGCCGCGATCGAGGACCCGGAGCTGTAGCCCGGTCACCTCGCCGGCGTGGGGTGCCGACCAGGTAGCCCTGCTGTCCGGCCAGCACAACGAGTGCGGCGGACCTTGTCGGATCCGGACAACGCCGTGCGCCAGCGGTCGGGTCACGCTGGGGGCATGACCGCTGACCGTGTGCCTGCCCCTGACCACGTGGCCGTGCTGGGCGCCGGGATGGTGGGCCTCTCCACCGCCTGGTTCCTCCAGGAGCGCGGGGTGCAGGTGACCGTGATCGAGAAGTCCGCCGTCGCCGCGGGCTCGAGCTGGGGCAACGCGGGCTGGCTGACGCCGAGCATCGCGGTGCCGCTCGCGGAGCCGTCGGTGCTGCGCTACGGGCTGCGCGCGGTGCTCAGCCCGAAGTCCCCGGTCTACGTGCCGCTGACCACCGACCCGCGGCTGCTGCGCTTCCTCGCCCAGTTCGCGCTGCACTGCACGCAGCGGCACTGGCAGCGGTCGATGCAGGCGCTGATCCCGCTCAACAACGGGGCTCTCGACGCGTTCGACCAGCTCGAGCGCGGCGGCGTCGAGGCGCGCACGATGGCGGCCAACCCGTTCACCGCCGCCTTCCGCACCGCCGAGGACAGCCAGGCGCTGCTGCAGGAGTTCGAGCACATCGAGGCGAGCGGGCAGCGGGTCGCGTTCGACGTCGTCGACGGCGACGTGGCACGCAAGGATGAGCCGGCGCTGTCCGAGGAGGTCGGCACCGCGATCCGGATCCGTGACGAGCGGTTCATCAACCCGCCCGCCTTCGTCGCCGCGCTCGCCGCCTCCGTTCGCGCCCGCGGCGGCACGATCATCGAGGACGCCGGCGACCGCGCCGTCACCACGACGCCGACCGGGGTGCTGGTCGGCGAGGACCGCTACGACGCCGTCGTGCTCGCCACCGGCGCCTGGCTCGACCGCGACGCCCGCCAGTACGGCGTCCGCCGGATCATCCAGGCCGGCCGCGGCTACTCCTTCACCGTCGACATCGACGAGCTGCCGCGCGGCCCGGTCTACTTCCCGACCCAACGGGTCGCCTGCACGCCCGTCGGCGACCGGCTGCGGATCGCCGGGATGATGGAGTTCCGCGACGTCGGCGCCCCGCGCGACCCCCGCCGCATCGACGCCCTCGTCGAGCAGGCCGGGCAGCTGCTGGCCGGCGCCCACCTCGACGAGCGCCACGACGAGTGGGTCGGCGCCCGCCCCTGCACCGCCGACGGCCTGCCGCTCGTCGGGGCGACCCGCGACCCCCGGGTCTTCGTCGCCGGCGGCCACGGCATGTGGGGCATCACCCTCGGCCCGGTCACCGGCCGCCTGCTCGCCGAGCAGGTCGTCACCGGCCGCACGCCCGACGCCCTCCGCGGCGTGGATCCGCTGCGGTAGTCCTGGTCCACTTGCGCGAGCGCGTCGCCTGCTGATGGCGCGAGCGTGTCGCCTGTCGACGGAACGACACTCCGGTGGGTGGCACAGTC
Organism: Nocardioides sp. J9; assembly: GCF_007829375.1. Classification (NCBI taxonomy): domain Bacteria; kingdom Bacillati; phylum Actinomycetota; class Actinomycetes; order Propionibacteriales; family Nocardioidaceae; genus Nocardioides; species Nocardioides sp. J9. The sequence continues at coordinate 3,932 of NZ_VLJQ01000022.1, forward strand.
CGCCTGGCGGCAGGCCTTGGGTTCGCTGCGGCCTGACTCCCGAGCTCGTCGCCTGCTGATGGCGCGAGCGAGCGTGTCGCCTGTCGAGGGCGCGCAGGCACTCGCTGAGGCTCGGCCGCGGGCATCCGTCGACGCGCCTTCGGCGCGGGCGCCACGCTGCCGCGCCGCGGTTGGCTCCGGCGGATGGTTGGGTTGGCCTGGCGGCACGCCTGACGTAGGTGGTCCGAGCGTTCCTCCCGGTGGTTGAGGTGCGAGGCCGCCCGCGGCCGAGCCTCGAAATCTCCGGGCCGTGATGGCGGACTGTGGCGGGCACAGTCCGGTGCACCGGGCCACTGGTTTCGAGGCTCGGCGCTAGCGCGCCTCGCACCTCAACCAGCGGCGGGTGCCGGCGCTGCCGCGTGCGGGCTGGATCCGGTGGATGGTTGGTCCGCCTGACGGCAAGCCCTTTCCCGGTGGTTGAGGTGCGAGGCCGCCCGCGGCCGAGCCTCGAAACCTCCGGGCCTGTCAGGGGGGTGGGGTTGGCACTGACCGGCGCAAGGGGCAGTGAACATGCCTGTGACCCCGCCGGTGGGCGGGGTGTGGGGCTTGGGAGCTAGTAGTCGTCGGGGTGGAGGCGGCGCGGGGTGTCGAGGACCC
>NZ_VLJQ01000023.1:0-4458 GCF_007829375.1 Nocardioides sp. J9
CCGTGCCGGCAACCGCGCCGTCCAGCCGACCGGCAGGGCCCCGGGGTCAAGGATCGCGAAGCGACCGCGCAGCGGCGGAGCGAAGCGACGTCCTTGACGCCGGGGGCCGGTCGGCTACGGTGCGCGGCCGCCGACACCAACCACGCAGCAGCACTCAGGCCGGTGGTTGAGGTGCGAGGCGCCCCAGCGCCGAGCCTCGAAACCAGTGGCCCCGGTGCACCCAACTGTGCCATACACAGCCCGCCTGACAGGCCCAGAGGTTTCGAGGCTCCTCGCTGGCGCTCGTCGCACCTCAACCACCGGGAGAAGGCTTGCCGCCAGGCAAACTCAGCCAGGCGACGCGCTCGCGCCATTCAGCACAACGACAGCACCGCGTCCAGGTCGAGGTGCTCCTCGACCAGGTCACCGAGCAGGTCCAGGCGAGCGGCGCGGGCGGCGGGGAAGGAGGCGGAGGAGGTGACGCCGAGGGTGTCGGCGAGGTAGGCGGCGCGGGTGGTGTCGTCCTCGAGGCTGCCGTGGACCATGGTGCCGGTCACCGCTCCCGTGCGCGTCTCGCCGGTGACCCGCCCGTGGTGGATCTCGTAGCCCGCGGGCTCGTGCAGCACCAGCCGCTTCTCCGGGGAGAACCGGGTCGTCAGGTCGAGCAGGCCGAGCCCGTCGACGACCACGCCCGCCGGGCCCTCGACGCCGTCCGGGTCCTCGATCCGCCGGCCGAGCAGCTGGCAGCCGCCGCAGATGCCCAGGACCGGGCGGCCGGCGGCGGCGTGCCGCTGGATCGCGAGGTCGAGGCCGCGGGAGCGCAGCCAGGCCAGGTCGGCGATCGTGGCTCGCGTGCCCGGCACCACGACGAGGTCGGCGTCGGCGAGCCGCGCGGGGTCGGAGACGAGCTCGACGTCCAGCGCGGGCTCGAGACCGAGGGCGTCGACGTCGGTGAAGTCGCTGATCCGCGGCAGCCGGACGACCGCGACCTTCCGGCTGCCGGCCCGGTCGGCGGCGCGGCGCCCGTCGAGGTCGAGCGAGTCCTCGGAGTCCAGCCAGAGGTCGGGGTGCCACGGCAGCGCGCCGTACGTCGGCCGGCCGGTGCGCTGCTCGAGGTCGGCCAGGCCGGGGCGGAGCAGGTCGACGTCGCCGCGGAACTTGTTGACGACGTACCCCTTCACCAGTGCCCGGTCCGCCTCGTCGAGCAGCATGAGCGTGCCGTAGGCAGCGGCGAACCAGCCGCCGCGGTCGATGTCGCCGACCACGATGGTCGGCACGTCGCCGTGCCGGGCCAGCCCCATGTTCACGTAGTCCGTCGCGCGCAGGTTGATCTCCGCCGGGCTGCCGGCGCCCTCGGCCACGACGAGGTCGAACCTGGCGCGCAGGTCGTCGAAGGCAGCGAACGCGGTCTCGGCGAGCCGGGCCCGGCCGTCGTGCCAGCTGCCCGCCGACACCTCGCCGTCGGGCTGTCCCATCAGCACGACGTGGCTGCGGCGGTCGCTGCCGGGCTTCAGCAGCACCGGGTTCATCGCGACCTCGGGCTCGACGCCGGCGGCCAGCGCCTGCACCCACTGCGCGCGCCCGACCTCACCCGGCACGGCGCCCGGGCCGCGCACGACCATCGAGTTGTTCGACATGTTCTGCGCCTTGAACGGCGCCACCCGGATCCCCCGCCGGGCGAACGCCCGGCACAACCCGGTCGTCAGCACGCTCTTGCCGGCGTCGGAGGCCGTCCCCGCGACGAGCAGCGCCCCGCCGACGGGTCGTGGTGCGGTCGACACAGGTCCTCCTCGGGGGTCGTCGCCGGTCGCACCCTACGGTGGTCCCATGCAGCAACAGCAGGACGGTCTCCAGGTCGCGGTGCACGGCCACCCCAACGCCGACACCCTGCTCCTGTGGCACCCCGCCGGAGCCACGGACCGCGACGGCGTGGCCGCCCTCGCCAGCCGGATCGCGACGCGCAGCCACGTCCGGGTCGTCGTCCCCACGTGGACCACGGACTCCGCGGGCCGCGACCTCCTGCGGTCGGTCCGCTACGCCCGGGAATCGGCGGTGCACCCACCCGACCAGCTCTCGGTCGTCGGGTACGGCGCCGCCGGGATCGCCGCGCTCGGCCTGGCGCTCAACCAGCGCCGGCTCGGGATCGGGCTGGCGCGGGTGACCTGCGTCGACGGCGCGGCGGGGATCGCCGACCCGATCAGCGGGCAGGCGCTCCCGGAGCCGACCGCCACCGAGGCGCAGACCGCCGTCGACGTGGTCGAGCCCGACACCGCGACCGGCGCGGAGTGGGCGCGCGCGACCGTCGAGGCGTGGCGGGCCGCCGGCTGGGCGGCCACGCTCGTCCCCCGCGATCAGTTCACCTGGCGGGTGAACCCCTCCCAGTAGGGCGCCCGCAGCTTGAACTTCTGCAGCTTGCCGGTCGCCGTGCGGGCCAGCTCGTCGCGGAACTCCACGGACGTCGGGGCCTTGTAGCCGGCCAGCCGGTCCTTGCACCAGCGGATCAGCTCGGCCTCCATCTCCTCGCCCGGCGTGGCGTCCGCGGTGAGCACGACGAGCGCCTTGATGGTCTCGCCCCACTTCTCGCTCGGGACGCCGATGACGGCCACCTCGGCCACGGCCGGGTGCGAGAAGAGGGTGTCCTCGACCTCGATCGAGGTGACGTTCTCGCCACCGGTGATGATGACGTCCTTCTTGCGGTCAGCGATCGTCAGGTAGCCGTCGTCACCGATGAAGCCGCCGTCGCCGGTGTGGAACCAGCCGTCGGCCAGCGCCGCCGCGGTCTCCTCCGGCTTCTCCCAGTAGCCCTCGAGCACGACGTTCGAGCGGGCGAGCACCTCGCCGGTGCCCTCCTCGGACTCGTCGATCTTGAGGGTGACGCCGATGGCGGGGGCACCCGCGCGGGTCAGCCTCGTCGCCCGCTCCTCCGCGCTGAGGTCGTCCCACTCCGCCCGGGTGCGGTTGAAGGTCAGCAGCGGCGAGGTCTCGGTGAGGCCGTAGATCTGGATGAACTCCCAGCCGAGCTCCTCCTGGACGCGGATGACGGTCTTGGTCGGCGGCGGGGCGCCGGCCATGATGATCCGCACGCGGTCGCGGCCGGGGATCTCGCCCTCCCAGGTCTGCGCGGCCTCGAGCACCGCAGCGGCCACGGCGGGGGCCGCGCACATCACGGTGACCCCGTGGTCGCGCACCCGGCGCAGGATCTCGGCGCCGTCGATCTTGCGGATCACGACGTGCTTGGCGCCGACGCCGGTCGCGAGGAAGGGCCAGCCCCAGCCGTTGGCGTGGAACATCGGAAGGGTGTGCAGGTAGACGTCGCGGTCGTTGGCCTGCGCGTGCAGGCCGAAGGTGAGGGCGTTGGTCCAGATGTTGCGGTGCGTGATCTGCACGCCCTTGGGCCGCGCGGTCGTGCCCGAGGTGTAGTTGATGGTCGCGGTGGCGTTCTCGTCGTGCTCCCACGGCTTCGGCTCGGCACCGGCCGGGGCGTAGAGGGCCTCGTCGTCGCCGATGACGAACTTGTGCTCGCAGGTGACGCCGGCGAGGTGCTCCTCGACCTCCGGGTCGACGTAGAGCACCCGCGAGCCGGACTGGTCGACGATGTACTGCACCTCGTCGGGGCTGAGCCGGAAGTTCACCGGCACCAGCACGCGGCCCCAGCCGGCCACGCCGTAGAAGGAGGTCAGCAGGCGGCTGCTGTTGTGGCTCACGATCGCGACCCGCTCGCCCACGCCGATGCCGAGCTCGTCGAGCTTCGCGGCCTGGCGGCGGGCGAGCTCGCCGACCTCCCGGTAGGTCAGCTCGCCCTGGCTCGGGGCCGGCTGGTTCGGCTCGTCGACGATCCCGACCCGCTCGCCGTACACCTGGACGGCGCGGTCGAGGAAGTCATTGACGCTGAACGGCACGAACACGGTGATCCTCCTGGGCATGGCGGTGTGCTACACGCCACCCTAAGCGCGCCCCCTCGACGCGCGACCCCCTCGAAAGTGGGCACCGTCACCGGCCGCCCCGCGGTGGCGGCGATGAGAGTCCTCTCATCGTGCTCTCACCCCGCCCCCACGATCGGGCAGGATGATCGTCGTCATGGGACAGCTCTGGAAGACCCTGCTGCCGGTCGGCCTGCTGCTCGTCGTGGCCGGCTTCGTCGCGGGCGCGCTCGCGGCGGCCGGGTCCGACGAGCCGCCGGCCCGCACGCCGGTCGAGATGGTCACCGCGCCGACCTCGACGACGACCGGCACCCCCTCGCCGGGCACGGACCCGGCATCGCCTGCCACGACCAGCCGGCCGACGCGGTCCACCGGCGTCCCCGTGGTGACGCCCCGTCCTGGCGACCACGACGACGACGACCGCGACGACCGGGACGACCGGGACGACCGGGACGACCGGGACGACCGGGACGACCGGGACGACCGGGACGACCGCGACGACAGCGACCACGAGCGGGATGACGACGACTGATGCCGGCGGCCGCGGCGGGCTCTCGGT
>NZ_VLJQ01000025.1:0-1764 GCF_007829375.1 Nocardioides sp. J9
GGTCGTGGGGATCTTCCCCAACGCCGCCGCGGTCATCCGACTCGTCGGCGCGGTGCTCATCGACATGCACGACGAATGGATCGCCGGCGACCGCCGCTACCTGTCCGAAGGCTCCATGGCCAAGCTCTACGAGACCAGCAATACTGATCCCGTCGCCGCCATCGAGAGCAGCGACGAGTAGGCACCGAGGATCACCTCAAAACCCACCACCCCACGGGGCTCTGTCGTCTGCTGCACGGACAGGTCAGACTGTCACCCATTCGTGTAGCAGACCCATCTGTTGCAGGGCAGCGTCGCAGCGTGGTAGCTCGCCAGGTCCTTCCGGACTCAAGCAGAGGCTGTCAGAGACCTGCCTAGGTCGAGGAAACTGATACTCAGCCCTGCCGAGTCTTGCGAGGCGCAAGCGCGGCACGTGGAAAAGAGACCAGAACCGCGTCGCCAAGGACTGGGATGGTGAGCGATGGGTGCTAATTCTGCGCTCGAGGGGTGCACGCCCTGTGAACCCTTCGCACAAAGAGGGCCTTGACCTCGGCGTTCGTCGATGTGCGAACACCCCACAACAACAACCCCTCTGCGCGAAGGGCCCCTGCCACCTGGCGGGGCCCTTCGTCGTTCCCGGGCAAGGGTGTCTCATTCACCGACGCCTCCGGGTGATCGACGGGAAACAACCGCGTGCGTTGTGGTTCCTAGGGTGCGGCCATGGTCCCCCTCGCCGCGGCGCGACGGCTCGCGCTCCTCACCCTGGTCACCCTGCTCGCGGGGCTGCTCGCTGCCGCCGTGCCGGTGCGGGGCGCGGGGGCGGCGCCCGGTGTCCAGGGACGGGTGTGGCTGGTCGACGCGGTCGACGACGAGCAGGGGAGCCGCTGGGTGTCGCAGGACACCGGCACCTCGACCATCACGATCCAGGTCGGTGACACGGTCGAGTGGACCTTCGACCGGGCGGGCCTCGAGCACGACCTGACCTCGCTGGACACCGGCACGCCGTGGCCCGAGCCGATCCAGCGCTACTTCTTCCCCGGCGAGGCCGGGATGCTGCAGACCTTCACCCAGCCGGGGACCTACTTCTACGTCTGCACGCTGCACAACACCGAGATGACCGGCGTCGTGATCGTCGAGGACCCCGACGGCAACCGGGCGCCGACCGGCACCGCGACCGTGGCGCCGCAGAGCGGCCCGGCGCCGCTGGACGTGCACTTCACCGCGGCCGGCTTCACCGACCCCGACGGCGACCAGCTCACCTACGCCTGGGACTTCGGCACCGGCCGGGCGATGGACCGCTCGACGCAGGCCCACGCGATGTTCCGGTACGAGACTCCGGGCACCTACGTCGCCTGGCTGACGGTGTCCGACGGCCACGGCGGTGAGTTCGTGCGGCAGTTCCCCATCCAGGTCGCAGCGGGATCCGGCGACGGCGGCGATGGAGGGTCCGGCGGCGACCAGGACACGCTGCCCGAGGTCGCCGCGGTCGCGACCCCGGCGAGCGGCACCGCCCCGCTCGAGGTGGCGCTCTCGACCGAGACCACCACACGCGGCACCTTCGCGGCGTACGCCGACGGGCTGGCGTCGTACCCCGCCCTGACCGGGACCGCGCGGATCACCCGTGCCCGCGGGCGCACCGAGGTCGCCATCGACGTCACCGGCCTCGCGCCCGGCAAGGCCCACCTCGTGCACGTGCACGACAACCCGTGCGCGGTGAGCAACGCCGGCGCGCACTTCCGGTTCGACGAGGCGCAGCCCTTCGGCGAGGCGAACGAGCTGTGGCTG
>NZ_VLJQ01000025.1:1803-4144 GCF_007829375.1 Nocardioides sp. J9
GAGCCGGTGCCAAGGCGGTGTCGATCGTCATCCACGACCCCGACAACGCCGCGAAGCGGATCGGCTGCGTCGACCTGGCCCCGGACACCGCGGACCTGCGCTACGACTGGTCCTTCGGCGACGGAGCGACCGGCGCCGGCGCCGACCCGACCCACACCTACACGGCCCCGGGCACCTACTGGGCGACCGTGATCGTCAGCCGCAGCGGACCCAGCCACCACGGCGCGGCGACCCCGGTCTCGGCCAGCGTCAAGGTCGTCGTGGCCGCCCGCGACACCGCCGGACCGCGGGTCCGCCTGGTCGGCCCCACCGGCACCACCCGCAAGAAGCGGCCGACCTTGCGCGCCACGGTCACCGACGCCTCGGGCGTGCGCAAGGCGCGGATCACCATCACCGTGGACGGCCGCAAGGCCACCAGGGTGAGGTACGTCGCGCGGATCGGCCGGTTGACCGCCCTCCCGGCGAAGAAGCTCAAGCCCGGCAGGCACACCGTCCGGGTCGTGGCCGTCGACAACGCCGGCAACCGGACTGCGAAGACCTGGCGCTTCCGCGTGCGGAGGTGACCGGTCAGCGGCCGGGCCGGACCAGCCCGAGCTCGTAGGCCGCGACCGCCGCCTGGGTGCGGTCGCGCACCGCGATCTCGGTGGTCCGCCCCGCGGCGATCTCGTCGAGCGCGGCACGTGCCGCTCGGCGAAGTCGCGGAGCAGGCGTGTCGTCAGGTCCGGGGCCAGGGTCGTCGCCCCCTCGGCGGCCGCGTGCACGGCGGCGCGGATCTGGTCGGGCGGCATCGACTTCAGCAGGTAGCCGGTCGCCCCCGCCCGTACCGCCGCCACGACCAGGTCGTCGTCGGCGAAGGTGGTCAGCACGACGACGCGCACGTCGTGGAGGTCGGCGTCGGCGCTCGTACGACGGGTCACGGCAAGCCTTGGGTTCGCTTCGCCGTACTCCCGGGGGTTGAGGTGCGACGAGCGCTAGCGAGGAGCCTCGAAACCTCCGGGCCTGGATGGCGGACTCTGCCGGCACAGTCCGGTGCGGCAGTGCCGCTGGTTTCGAGGCTCGGCGCTGGGGCGCCTCGCACCTCAACCAGCGGCGGTCTGGCGGCGAGTTTCGGGGTTCGCTTCGTCGTGCTCCCGGTGGTTGGGGTGCGACGAGCGCCAGCGAGGAGCCTCGAAACCTCCGGGCCTTGGTGGCGGGCTGTGGTGGGCACAGTCGGGTGCAGGGGTGCCGTTGGTTTCGAGGCTCGGCGCTGGGGCGCCTCGCACCTCAACCAGCGGCGGTCGGTCGGCGCTGGGGCGAGTCTGGGGGTTCGCTTCGTCGTACTCCCGGTGGTTGAGGTGTGACGAGCGCTAGCGAGGAGCCTCGCGGTGCTGATGGCGCGAGCGCGTCGCCTGTCGAGGGCTGCGCGCAGGCMCTCGCAAGCTCGGCCCGCACTTGCCCTCGACGCGCCTTCGGCGCGGGCGCCACGCTGCCGCGCACGCGGTTGCCTCGGGTGGGTGGCTCAGTCCGACTGGCGGCAAGCCTGGGGTTCGCTTCGCCGTACTCCCGGTGGTTGAGGTGCGAGGCCGCCCGCGGCCGAGCCTCGCACCTCAACCGGCGGCAGTTGGAGCGGTGAGCATGCCGATGACCCCGCCGTCAGGCGGGGTGTGGGGCGTGGTGGCTAGTAGTCGTCGGGGTCGATGCGGCGCGGGGTGTCGAGCACCTTCGTGCCGTTGGGGCCGACGAGGAAGTGGTGTCCGTTGGGGGAGAGCCAGAGGTAGTGGCCGGGCTGGATGGTGACGTAGCGCCACAGGCTGAAGGTCTTGGCGCGGTGGTGACGTCGGCACAGGGGGACGAGGTTGCAGGGGCAGGTTGGTCCGCCGCGAGCGTGCTCGATGGAGTGGTCGAGGTCGCAACGACTCGCTTTGACGGTGCAGCCGAGGAAGCGGCAGGTGTGGTCACGCAGTTGCACTCGGGCACGGTGCCTGTCGGGGATCTCGTATGAGTCGACGGGGATGCAGTCGGCCAGGTCGATGACCGGCCTGACGATGACCATTGTCGTGGGTGCCTGCAACCAGTCCTTGACCTGTGTCGAGGAGACCGGGGCGTCCAGCTCTTCGCAGCGGGCGACGGGGTTGTCGCCGGTGAAGGTGGTGTCGGTGACGTGGACGTTCAACGTGACGCGGCGGCCGGGTGCGGTGGCGAGGACCTCGCCGGTGTCGGGGTCGGCGAACAACAGGTCCAGCGACAGGTCCTGCCGGGCCAGCTCAGCCGCAGCCTTCGACCGGCGCACGTCCATCGACGAGTCGTCACCGCACTTGCCGAGGAGGATCGCTCGACGGCTGATCGCTTCGTCGAGGTCGTG
>NZ_VLJQ01000035.1:0-86166 GCF_007829375.1 Nocardioides sp. J9
GTCCAGGAGCTGACCGAGAGCAGCTTCAGCACCAACGCCGCCTCCGTCTCGTTCCTCGACTCCTACGAGGAGGTCAGCGACGGCCTGGAGTCCGCCCTCGAGGCGATCCCGGCGATGGCGACCTCGCTGCGCCAGATGAAGACCGCGTTCGAGGACCTCGACAGCAGCCTCGCGTCGTCCTGACGCAACCGCGCACAGCACGCGAGCAGCAGAGGCCGGCGGCCCCCGTGGGGGACCGCCGGCCTCCTGCGTCTGCGGGGCTCGGCGCCGGCGTCAGATGCGGCGGAAGAGGGCGGCGAGGGCCTGGCCGCCGCCGATGCACATGGTGACCACGCCGAGCTCGAGGTCGCGGCGCACGAGGTCCTTGGCCACGCGCACGGACAGGATCGCTCCGGTCGCGCCGACGGGGTGGCCCAGCGCGATCGCACCGCCGTACGGGTTGACCCGCTCGGGGTCGAGGCCCGCGTCGCGGATGACGGCCACGGCCTGGGAGGCGAAGGCCTCGTTCAGCTCGAAGGTGCCGATGTCGGACGGCGTGGTGCCGGTCCGCTCGAACAGCGACTTCAGCGCCAGCACGGGCGCGTAGCCCATCAGCTCGGGCTCCATGGCCGCGGTGGCGACCGCCTCGAGCGCCACGAGCGGCTTGAGGCCGCGCTCGGCTGCGGCGGACTCGCGCGCCAGCACGACGGCGCCGGCGCCGTCGTTGATGCCCGAGGCGTTGCCCGCGGTCACCGAGCCGTCCTTCTGGAACGCCGGGCGCAGCTTGGCCAGGGTCTCCATCGTGGTGCCCGGCTTCGGGTGCTCGTCCTCGGTGACGGTGAACGGCTTGCGGCCGCCGACCTCGACCGGGACGATCTCCTCGGCGAACGCCGCCTTCGCCTCCGTCGTGGCGGCGCGGCGCTGCGACTCCACGGCGAACTCGTCCTGCTCGGTGCGGGAGACGCCGTACTTCTCGGCCACCTTCTCCGCGGTGACTCCCATGTGGATGTCGTGGAACGGGTCGGTCAGCATCATCACGGTGCCGTCGACCAGCGACCGGTTGCCCAGCTTGTAACCGTTGCGGGCGCCGAAGTCGTAGAACGGCATCCGGGTCATCGACTCGTCGCCGCCGGCGAGGGTGAAGTCCAGGCCGTTCCAGCGCATCTCCATCGCCGCGGACCAGATCGCCTGCAGGCCCGAGCCGCACAGCCGGTTCACGGTGTACGCCGGCACGTTGGTCGGCAGGCCGGCGGCGATCGCGACGCGGCGGGCGTTGTAGGCGTCCGGTCCGACCTGGCCGATGCAGCCCATGACGACCTCCTGGATGTCGGAGGCCTCCACGCCGGCACGCTCGAGCGCGGCCCGCGACGCGGTCGCGCCCAGCTCGAAGCCGGGGACGTCCTTGAACACCCCGCCGAAGCTGCCGACCGGCGTCCGGGCGCCGTCCACGAGCACGATCTTGTCGTCAGTCATCACAGTCTCCGATCAGGGGTCGAGCATCAGCCGCGAGGCAGTATGCCTGCTGCCGGACACCTGACTGGACAGTGCCTGCGCGCGCGAGACCGCCGGTGTGCACGAGGAGGTGGAGCGTGCGGGGCGCGGTGCGGGCGTGGTGCGGGCGTGGTGCGACCCCGGCGAAACCAGGGGCCCACCCGTTCCGCCGAGGCCTTGCCGTGGCGAGCACGACTGCAGGTCCCATACCCGCGGCGTGGCTGTCGATACAGAGGTGGGGGACGACCCGTCGGTGGGCTGGACGGGTCGTCCCCGGTCTAGAGGGCCTCGCCCTCGTCGCAGGCGGTGCAGGACCACCACTGGACGGCGACGGTGCCGTCGGCGAGGACGGTGGTGCGACCGCGGACGTGGGGGGTGGTCTGGCCGCAGGGAAGGCAGTCGATCTGCCGGGCGGGGACAGCGGTCGGTGCGGCGCCCGGCAACGACGAAGGGCCGCCTCCCGGTCGGGAGGCGGCCCTTCGTGCCCTGCGCGCCTGTAGGGATTCGAACCCCAAACCTTCTGATCCGTAGTCAGATGCTCTATCCGTTGAGCTACAGGCGCCCGTCGCTGAGCGACCGCTAGAGAATAGCCGAGGCAGTGCCCCGATGCCGAATCAGCGGCGCATCCGGTTGTGGAAGCATGGTCACATGGTGGGGATCAGGCCGGAGGACCGCGAGCTCTTCGAGCGTGAGGGAGCCGGGCTCTACGAGCAGGTCCTCGCCGAGGGCGGGATCCCGGCAGACGATCCGAGGGTCGCCGACGACGCCCCGTCGCGGGCCGCCTTCGACCTGCTCGTCCAGCTCGGCCTGGTGCAGCTCGACAGTGCGCGGACGACGTGGCGGCCGATGGAGCCGAGCACGGCGCAGTCGCGGGTCGTGACGCCGCTGGGGACCCAGGGCGCGCGGATGATCGAGGAGTCGGCGCGGTGGGCGAGTGCGTTCGCGGCGCTGAGCCAGAGCTGGCGCCGCTCCCCGGCGGCCAACGAGTCGGGGCCGTTCCTCTACCTGCACGGCGACGCGGTGCAGCCCTACCTGACCACGCTGGTCAGCGAGGCGCAGGAGGAGCTGCTGACGGCGCAGCCGCAGGCCAACCGCAGCACCCGGACGGTCCAGCAGGCGGCGGCCCGCGACATCGCCGCCCTGCAGCGCGGACTGGTGATGCGCACGCTCTACCAGCACAGCGCGCGGCGGCACCCGGCGACGCACAAGTACGTTGCGCAGGTGACCGAGCACGGCGCCGAGGTGCGCACGCTCGACGAGTTCTTTGACCGGATGATCGTGGTCGACCGGCGGGTGGCGCTGATCCCGGCCCCGGACAGCCCGACCACGGCGGTCGTCGTACGCGAGCCGGCGATCGTGGCCTACCTGGTCGACGTCTTCGAGCGGGCGTTCGCCCGCGGCCGGCCGTTCTCGAGCGCAGGCCAGAGCGTGCAGAAGGAGATCGCCTCCGAGCAGCGCGCGATGACGATCCGCATGCTGATCGAGGGCCACGCCGACGCCGTGAGCGCCAAGCGGCTGGGCGTCAGCCCGCGCACGTACGCCGGCTACGTCGCCGAGCTCAAGGAGGAGTACGACGCGGAGACGCGCTTCCAGCTCGGCTACACGATGGGTCAGCTGGGCGTGGCCGGGCAGGAGTCGGACGCGTCGTAGCGCGGGTGCCGGGCCGGGGAGGTGGTCCCGGGCCCGGCGTCAGCGGTGGTCAGGGTCAGCGGGTGATGTGCTTGACCACGACGCGCGACGGCCAGCCGGTGTCGGCCTCCGCTGCGGTCGGCAGCGAGACGACGCCCACGGACGCGATCAACGCAACCGTCGCGAGCGCGAACCTACGTGCAGCCTTCTTCATTGCCTGGTCTCCTGTCGAAAGAGGCGAGCGGATCGCCCCAGAACACGCTCCGGAGCATCCAGCGTGGTACATCCGGGCCGCCGTGGCAACCCATCCGGCCGCGAAGTCGCGATCGTCGTCCTCGAGGTGACCCGGAAGCGAGAAAAGATCCGCCCGGTGTCCCGGGCGGATCTCTCACCGCTGCGGAGGCGGAGGGATTTGAACCCTCGATGGGGTTGTAGCCCCAAACCCGCTTAGCAGGCGGGCGCCATAGACCAGACTAGGCGACGCCTCCTCCGCTCGACCGGCCACAGGGACCAGCCAGCGGAGCAAGGTTACAAGCAGCGGCGTACGGCGCCCAATCCGGCCTCTCCGCCCGGCGTGCCAGGTCGGCGGAGGGCTGCCGGTCAGCGGGCGGCGGCGCGCTTGAGGTGCTCGCGGACGTCGCGGGCGAAGTCGTCCTTGTCGCCGGCGACGAGCTCCACCGGGATCGTGGTGGACCGGCCGTCGCGCAGGCGCAGCACGAGGCAGTCGACGTCGCTGGGGGCAGCCGCGACGGCGTCCTCGACCTCGCTCCAGCGGGCCTCCGTCACGCCGGCGGAGCGGATCAGGCGGACCTGGTAGCCGGCGTCTGTCAGCCGGACGAGGACGAGGCCGGCACGCAGCCACCACGCCAGCGCGATCAGGCCGAGCAGCCCGACGGCGAGCACCACGACGAGCACGTCGGCGGACCAGTCGAGCGCGGCGGCGAGCGCCGTCGTACCCAGCAGGACCACGGCGAGCAGCACGAGGTAGGCCCCGACGAAGCGCGCCATGACCGGCGGCGCGAGGCGATAGTCGGAGACCGACGGGGCCATGGGGTTGCTCATGGGCCGAATTGAACAAGACGCGGGCGCGCACGGCGAAACCGCGGGGGTCTCCTAGACTCGTGCACCTGCCCGCCGCGGCGCCGTGCGCGTCGCCCGGGCATGGAGGGGTGCCGGAGTGGCCGATCGGAACCGCCTTGAAAGCGGTCGTAGGGAGACCTACCGCGGGTTCGAATCCCGCCCCCTCTGCCACACCCGCCGCCGCCCCAGCGACCCAGCACACCGCACCCGGTCCTGGCAAGGCCTGGGCGGTCACGCCCCCGCCCGCAGGCTCCGGGAGGCGGCGGGGGTCAGAGGAGCGGGGCGAAGCGGCTCGGCTCGGGGCGTACGGCGGCGGCGCGCTCGGCGCCGCGGCTGCGTCGGCCACCGTTGCCGGTCAGCGCGAGGTCGAGGCGGATCAGCAGCCAGCCGAGCAGCAGGCCGATGACCAGGCCGTAGACGACCGACAGGGTGGCCTCGGTGACCGAGACGGCCGGGTTGGCCAGCGCGGTCGTGGTCGGGGAGGTGGCGGCGACGCCGAAGGCGCAGACCCACCAGCCCTGGCGGCGGCGGGCGCGCATGTGCACGCCGTAGGCGAGCGCGGGGACGCCGAGCACGGTCTCGATCGGGCGCGGGAAGGCACCGAGGTTCTCCCGGCTCCAGGTCACCCACGACAGCAGCTCGTCGACGAGGCCGGAGGAGCCGTAGCGGCGCAGCAGCTCGGCGTAGAGCAGCGTCGCGGCGAGGATCGCCCCGCCGATCGCGACCACGACCAGGCCGCGGCGGCCCAGGCCGTGGAAGCCGGCGCCGAGTCGGTGGACCAGGACGAGCGCGCCGAGCAGCGCGAAGCCGAGGCCGACGTACTCGAAGCGCTCCTTCTGGATCGCCGGCTCGAAGCCGACCGTCGCCATCGCCCCCACCCCGGCGACGACGAGCGCGATCAGGCACTCGCGGGCGGCGGCGAGGAAGCCGGTGGCCGGGACCGTGAACATCACGGCCAGCACGGCGGTGACCGCGGAGGTGCACACGGCGGCACCCGTCAGCAGGACGTCCTGGTCGCTGGTGACGGCCAGCACCCCGATGACGAGCGCCAGCGCGCCGAAGACGAACGGGCGTCCACCGGTGCGCGCGGCGAGCGCGGCGGAGAAGGTCGTTGCGACGACGAGCGAGCCGATCGAGCCGAGCCAGTCGGGACCGACCGGGACCGTCGCGGCGACGAGGGCGGCGGTGCCGAGGACCGCGGCGACCCACCACGCGACGAGGGGCACCCGGGAGGCGCCGAAGTCACCGATCCGCTGCTCGAGGGGCACCCGGGAGGAGGTGCGGGAGGCGGCGCGGGACACGGGAAGCCAGATTAGGGCATGGCCTCACATGCGCCGGTTCCGCAGGGAGGGGTTGACCTTGCGGGCCTCCTCCAGCACGGCGCGGTCGGCGGTCGTGCGCACGACCTCGGGCTCGTCCGGCGAGCCCGGCCCGCCCTCCGCGACGACCTCGCCGAAGGGGTCGACGACCATCGAGTGGCCGCAGTAGCGCGGCGCCGGCTGGCCGACCGCGGCGACGTACACGGTGTTCTCGATGGCCCGCGCCGTCAGCAGGGTGCGCCAGTGGTGGACCTTGCGCGGCCCGGCGACCCAGGCGGCGGGGACGGCGATCACCTCCGCGCCGCGGTCGACGAGCGCGCGGGCGAGCTCGGGGAAGCGCAGGTCGTAGCAGGTCATCAGGCCGACCTTCCAGCCCGCGACCTCGACCACCACCGGCTCGACCGCACCGGCCGTGAGCCGGTCGGACTCGCGGTAGCCGAAGGAGTCGTAGAGGTGCACCTTGCGGTACGACGCCTCGGCACCGCCACGCACGACGAGGGTGTTCCACGGCCGCTCGGGGTCGGGGCCCTGCTCGAACATGCCGGCCACCACGGTCGTGCCCGCGTCGGTCGCCGCCGCGGACACGGCGGAGGCGAACGGCCCGTCCAACGGCTCCGCGAACGCGCTGACGTCCGAACCGGCCTCGCCGAAGTCGCGGGCGAACGCCTCCGGGAAGACCATCAGGTCGGTGTCGGCCGTGCGGCCCGCGAGCTCGGCGAGCGTGGCGCGGTTGGCTTCCGGCTCGAGCGCGGAGGCGGCCTGGACCAGTGCGATGCGCAACGTGGGGGCGGTCACGGTGCAAGCCTAGGCAGGCGCTTGGGAGACTGGTGCGGTGATCGAGCTGGGACTGTCCGGATTCGCCGCCGTCATCCTCGCCGGCGGGCAGGCCGCCCGTCTGGGAGGCGCCGACAAGGCCGGCATCGAGCTCGGCGGCCGGTCGCTGCTCGACCGGGCGCTGGACGCGGTGGTCGACGCGGGCGAGGTGGTCGTCGTCGGGCACCAGGTGCCGACCGAGCGACCGGCGACCTTCGTGCTGGAGGACCCGCGCCACGGCGGACCGGCCGCGGGGCTGCTGACCGGCCGGGACTCGCTGCTGCGGCGGTTCCCGACGATCGCGGTCCTCGCCGTCGACATGCCGAAGCTGACGTCCTCGACCTTCCGGCGGTTGCACGAGGCCGCGGTCGGGCACGAGGGCGCGGTGCTCACGCAGGACGGGCGGCGCCAGCTGGCGTTCGTCGTCGAGACCGACCGGCTGGACGCCGTACGGCCCGGCCGGGAGGAGCAGCACGGCCTCTCCATCCGCGCCCTGCTCGAGCCGCTGGACCTCGTCGACGTCCCGGCGATCGGCTCCGAGGCACGCGACGTCGACACCTGGACCGACCTGCGCGACCTCGCCGCGGAGGCCGAGGGCCGCTGACGCCCGACCCTTGTCAGGCCGGGGCTGAGGGCTCACTCTGGAACGGTGAACCTCCACGACTGGATCGATGAGTTGTGCGACGTCCTCGACATCGAGGCCGAGGCCGACGAGGGCCTGCTCGTCGACCTCTCCGGGATCACCCGTGACAACGTCCACCCGGCCGCCGGGGTGGTGACCGCCTTCCTGCTCGGTTTCGCCGCCGCAGAGCAGGGCGCGAACCCCGAGGAGGTGGAGCAGCTGGCTGCCCGCGCGCAGGGCCTCGCCGAGTCGTGGGACCGCCCGGCCGGCGCGAAGGACGAGGTCGACGAGGACGTCGAGTTCGAGGAGCTGGCCGACGCCGACTACGAGGACTCCGACTCCCTCGTCTAGCCCTGCTGCCCGGCCCGGCGACCCGCCGCCGGCGATCAGCGTCCTGCCAAACTGGCGCCATGCGCGCCGTCACCCAGTCCGAGCCCGGAGGTCCCGAGACCCTCGTCGTCACCGAGCTGCCCGACCCCACGCCCGGGCCGGGCGAGGTGCTCGTCGAGGTCGCCGCGACAGCGGTCAACCGCGCGGACCTGCTGCAGCGCCAGGGCCACTACCCGCCCCCGCCCGGCGCGTCGGAGGTGATCGGCCTCGAGTGCAGCGGCACCGTCGCCGCCGTGGGTGAGGGCGTCACCCGCTGGGCGGTCGGGGACCAGGTCTGCGCACTGCTCGCCGGCGGCGGCTACGCCAGCCTCGTCGTCGTACCCGAGGGGCAGGTGATGCCGGTCCCCGACGGCGTCGACCTGGTGACCGCGGCGGCGCTGCCCGAGGTGGCGTGCACGGTGTGGTCCAACGTCTTCATGGTCGCCGGCCTGCGCCCCGACGAGGTCTTCCTCGTGCACGGCGGCGCCGGCGGGATCGGGACCTTCGCCATCCAGCTCGCCTCTCGGCTCGGCGCGCGGGTGTTCACCACCGCCGGCAGCGAGGACAAGCTCGCCCGCTGTCGCGAGCTCGGCGCCGAGGTGGCGATCAGCTACCGCGAGCAGGACTTCGTGGAGGTCGTGCGGGAGGCGACCGACGGGCACGGCGCCGACGTGGTCCTCGACAACATGGGCGCGAAGTACCTCGAGCGCAACGTCGACGTGCTCGCCACCGAGGGCCGCCTGGTCATCATCGGGATGCAGGGCGGCACGAAGGCCGAGCTGAACATCGGCAAGCTGCTCTCGAAGCGGGGCGCCGTGATCGCGACCGCGCTGCGCGCCCGCCCGGTCGAGGGCAAGGCCCGGATCTGCGCGTCGGTGGTCGAGCACGTGTGGCCGCTGGTGACCGACGGGTCGGTCCGGCCGGTCGTGTCCGCGGTGCTCCCCCTCGACGAGGTCGCCGAGGCGCACCGGCGGATCGAGGGCGGCGACAACATCGGCAAGGTGCTGCTCACCCCCTGAGCCGCCGTACGACGCACCTCGGGCAGCCACGACCCGCACCTCGCACCACCACAACCCGCACCTCGCGCCACCATGAGGCGCACCTCGCGGTGCAAACCCGCACACCTCGCGGCGCAGAGCCTCACACCTCGCGGTGCAGAACCTCACACCTCGGTGGTTGCGGGAGTCGGGCTAGGTTGGGAGGCATGACCGAGAGCGGTGACGAGCAGATCGTGGTGGTGGGACCGGACGGGCAGCCGATCGGGATGGTGCCTGCGTCGGCCGTCGAGCAGTCCGAGGGCGGCAAGGAGGACCACGAGGAGGACGGCGACGAGCGCGCGCTGACCGACCTGGTGGAGCAGCCGGCCAAGGTCATGCGCATCGGCAGCATGATCCGCCAGCTCCTCGAGGAGGTGAAGGCGGCGCCGCTGGACGAGGCGAGCCGCAACCGCCTCGCCGCGATCCACCGCTCCTCGATCGCCGAGCTCGAGCAGGGTCTCGCGCCGGAGCTGGTCGAGGAGCTGGAGCGGCTGTCGCTGCCGTTCTCGGAGGAGGCGACGCCGTCCGAGGCCGAGCTGCGCATCGCGCAGGCCCAGCTGGTGGGCTGGCTCGAGGGCCTCTTCCACGGCATCCAGACCGCGATCTACGCCCAGCAGATGGCGGCGCGGGCACAGTTCGAGCAGATCCGCCGCGCGCTCCCGCCGGGCCTCACCCTCGGCGGCCAGGGCGGCGAGCAGCACCCGCAGCAGGGCGGTGCCCCGCAGGAGGAGCAGAAGGACGAGCCGCGCTCCGGCGGCATGTACCTCTGAGCAGTCCCCGGAGGCTCAGGACCGGCGCCGGCCGACCCGCGACAGCAGCACCAGCCCGAGGATCCCGACCAAGCTGATCGCCGCACCCGGTGCGACCACCCGGCCGAGGTCCGGCGGGTCACCCGCGCCGTCGGGCCGCGACAGCGCGACCTCGGGCGGCTCGGGCGGCGCGGTGAGCGCGGCGCGGATCTCGCCGAGCGTGGCCGCGTCGACCATCGAGCCGGAGGCCCAGCCCTCGCAGCCGTCGGCGCGCAGCTCGGAGTTCTCGCCGGTGGTGAAGAACAGGTAGCGCCGCGAGCGGCGCAGCGGGTCCTGCCGGCCCTCGACGCCGACGAGCACCAGCTCACGGCGCTGGTCGGCGGCCAGGTCGCCGACGACGGCCTGGTCGACCACGACCTCGTAGCGCAGGTTGCGCGGGCCACCGGCGGCCGGGCCGGTCCCGGCTCCACGGGTGACGGCGCGGACCACCCGGCCGAGGAAGACGTCGTCGGTGCCCTCGGCGGCGGTGACCACGGCGTCGGTGTCGGTGACGTCGAGGGCGCCGCAGTCGGCGGGGATCGCTGACGGCACGGCGGCCGCCGGGCTCGCGGGCAGCAGCGGCGCGGCGGCCAGCCCACCGGTCAGCACGGCGGTCAGGACGGCAGGGAGCAGCCGTCGGGCGGGGGAGCTCACGCGTCCATCCCACCAGATCCGGGGGCGGGGAACCAGCGGCCGATCTCGAGCGCGGCGCCGTCGTCGTCGACGCTCGCGGTCACGTCGTCGGCGACCTCCTTCACCTCGTCGACCGCCTGGCCCATGGCCACGCCCCGGCCGGACCACTCGAGCATCTCGATGTCGTTGCGGCCGTCGCCGATGGAGAGGACCTCGTCGCGGTCGATGCCGAGCTGCTGGGCGACGTACTCCAGGCCGGATGCCTTGGACACCCCCACCGGGGCCAGGTCGAGCCACGCGGTCCATCCGACGACGTAGTCGGTGCCCTGGAGGCCGAGCCGCTCCGCGAGCTTCACGAAGTCCTCGGCGGTGGCCGCCGGGTCACGGATGATCACGCGGCTGACGGGCTCGGCGACCATCTCCTCGACGGCGGCGACGATGGTCTCGCCGCCGAGCTCGCCGTCCGGGAAGGGGGCGGAGACGCGGTAGCCGACGCCCCGCTCCTCGACCGCGACCAGCGCCTCGGGGTGCTCGCGGAGGACCGCGGCGACGGCCGGGCGGGCGTCGAAGGTGACCTCGTGGACCACCTCGGCCGGCGGGTAGCGCAGCACGACGGCTCCGTTGGCGGCGACGATCCAGAGCTTCTCACCGTGCCCGTGCAGGTCGAGCATGTCGGCCACGACCGTCATGTTGTGCGGCGCCCGGCCCGAGGACAGCACCACGTGCGCGCCGGCGTCGAGGACCCGCTGCACGGCGTCGTGCACCGCCGGGGTGACCTCCTCGTGGCTCATCCCGAGCCCGGCCACCCAGCGCAGCAGGGTGCCGTCGATGTCGAGGGCGACGAGCCGTGGGCGCCAACCCGGCTCGCCCGGCGCGGGCCGGGTCACGACCGCACCGGCTCGAGGACCTCGAGGCCGCCCATGAACGGCTGCAGCGCCGCCGGGACCCGCACCGAGCCGTCGGCCTGCTGGTGCGTCTCGAGGATCGCGACGATCGCGCGGGTGATGGCGGTCAGCGTGCCGTTGAGGGTCGCGATCGGCGCCGTACGGTCGCCGAACCGGCCGCGGGTCTCCAGGCGGCGGGTCTGGAAGTCGGTGCAGTTCGAGGTCGAGGTGAGCTCGCGGTACTTGCCCTGGGTGGGGATCCACGCCTCGCAGTCGAACTTGCGGATGGCGCTGGCGCCGAGGTCGCCAGCGGCGATGTCGACGACGCGGTAGGCGAGCTCGAGCTTGTCGAGGAACTCCTTCTCCCACGCCAGCAGCCGCTGGTGCTCGGCGGGAGCGTCCTCGAGCGAGGCGTAGATGAACATCTCGACCTTGTCGAACCAGTGGACGCGGATGATGCCCTTGGTGTCCTTGCCGTGCGAGCCGGCCTCCTTGCGGAAGCAGGGGCTGAACGACGCGTAGCGCCGCGGCAGGCTGGCGCCGTCGAGGATCTCCTTCGAGTGGTACGCCGCCATCGGCACCTCGGAGGTGCCGACGAGGTACATGTCCTCGCCCTCGATCCGGTAGACGTCCTCGCCGCCGCCCTGGTCGAGGTAGCCGGTGCCGGCCATGGCCTCGCCGCGCACCAGCGACGGCGCGATGACCTGGGTGAAGCCGGCGTTGCGCGCCTGCTCCATGGCGAGGTTGACCAGCGCCAGCTCGAGCTGGGCGCCGACGCCGGTGAGGAAGTAGAAGCGGCTGCCGCTGACCTTGGCGCCGCGCTCGAGGTCGATCGCACCGAGCATCCGGCCGAGCTCGACGTGGTCGCGCGGCTCGAAGCCCTCCGCAGCGAAGTCGCGGGGCGTGCCGACCTCCTCGAGGACCACGAAGTCGTCCTCCCCACCGCTCGGCGCCTCGTCGGCGACGACGTTGGGGATCGCCTTGAGCGCGCTGGTCCACGCCTCCTCGGCGGTGGCCTGCGCGGCCTCGAGATCCTTGACCTGGGCGGAGAGCTGCTTGACCTGCTCGAGCAGCGCCTGCTTCTCCTCACCGCTGGCCTGGGCGACCTGCTTGCCGAACGCCTTCTGCTCGGCCCGCTTCTCCTCGAAGGTCGAGATCGCGGCCCGCCGCGCGGCGTCCGCCTCGAGGGCCCGGTCGACCACGTCGGCAGACGCGCCGCGCTTGGCCTGGGAGGCACGGACGCGGTCGGGCTCGTCACGGAGGATGCGCGGGTCGATCATGCCGCTCAGGCTATCCGCCGCGCGGGCAGCCCCGCGCATCGGTTTCCCGACGCCGACAAGCTAGAACAAGGCGATGCGCTCCGGGGCGGGGAAGAGGTCGTCGAGGGCGGCCAGGTCCTCGGGGGTCGGCACCCAGCGGTCGGCCTGCGCGTTGGCGGCGACCTGCTCGACGGCGGTGGCGCCGGCGATCACGGACGTGACCGGCTCCTGGGCGAGCAGCCAGCCGATGGCGACGGTGACCTCGGAGACGCCGCGCTCGCGGGCGAACTCGGAGTAGGCCTTGAGCTCCGGGGAGGTGGCGGTCTCGAGCAGGTGCTGGCGGGTGCGGGAGAGCCGGGAGCCCTCCGGCGCCTGGCCGGAGGCGTACTTGCCGGTGAGCAGGCCGTTGGCGAGCGGGAAGTACGGCAGCACCCCGAGGCCGAACGCACGGGCAGCCGGCAGCACCTCGAGCTCGGCGCGGCGGTCGACGAGGTTGTAGTGGTTCTGCGCGGAGACGAAGCGCTCGACGCCGAGCTCGCGCGCGACGTACTCGGCCTGCGCGACCTGCCAGCCGGACAGGTTGGAGTGGCCGAGGTAGCGGACCTTGCCCTCGCGGACCAGGTCGTCGAGGGCGGAGAGGGTCTCGTCGATCGGGGTGGCCGGGTCCGGGGTGTGGAACTGGTAGAGGTCGATCCAGTCCGTGCCGAGCCGGCGCAGCGACGCCTCGACGGCGGTGCGGACGTAGCGGCGCGAACCGCGGGCGCCGAAGTCGGGGCCGTTGACGCCCTGCATGTCCATGCCGAACTTGGTGGCGACGACGACCTCGGACCGCCGGGCCCCCAGGGCCTTGCCGAGCCGTTCCTCGGCGAGGCCGGGGGTGGCGCCGTAGGTGTCGGCGACGTCGAAGAAGGTGATGCCGGCGTCGAGGGCGGCGTGGACGACGCGGTCCGAGCCCTCCTGCGACTCCGTGGCCGCACCGGCGCGGCCGAGGTTGTTGCAGCCGAGGCCGACGGCGGAGACGACGAGGCCGGAGCGGCCGAGGTGGCGGTGCGTGGGCGTGTACGACGAGTCGGTCACGCCCCCACGGTAGCCAGCGGCCCGAGGCCCGGCCGGCCGGCAGCCACCGCCACGTCAGCAACACCACGTCGCCGCGACCTGCGGTCCGGGGGGCGCGGTGGCCTATCCTCCGTGGGTGCTCGACCGTCCCCGGAAGACTCCGCTCCTGGCCTCGCTGATCCTCCTCGTGCTCTTCGCCGGGGTCGCCGCAGCCGTCGCTGCGGAATGGTCCGTGGTGGCCGACCTGGACGCCCCCGGCGCCGACGCGAAGGAGTGGGCCGGCGACCGGTCGTGGCTCGCCGACCCGCTGCGCTGGATCGAGGTCGCCTTCGGCACGCTGTGGATGACCGTGGCGAGCACGGTGCTCGCGGTCGCCATGTTCGTCAAGGGCCACCGCCGCGCCGGCGTGCTCGTCGCGATCGTGATGGCGGCCTCCGCGCTCGCGACCTACGGCGTCAAGGTGCTCGTCGGCCGGGGCCGCCCGCAGTGGCAGGACCCGGAGTACTTCCTGCACTCCAACGCGTTCCCGTCGGGACACACGACGTCGACGGCCGCCTTCTGCGGCCTGGTCATCCTGCTCGCGCTCATGCTCGTGCGGCGCGCGGCCATCCGCCGGCTCGTGTGCACGGTCGCGGTGCTGACGTTCGTGCTCGTCGCCGCCGACCGGATCCTGCTCGGGCGGCACTTCCCCAGCGACGTGCTGGGCGGCACCCTGCTCGGCGTCGCGCTCGTGGTGCTCGGGGTCGCGCTCTACAACCCGCTGCCGCGCAGCCACGCCGCCAAGGCCGAGCCGCTGCCGGACCCCTTCCCGTCGCGGCGCAACCTCGCCGTCGTGCTGAACCCGATCAAGGTCGAGTCGGTCGAGCAGTTCCAGGCGATGGTGGCGCAGATGGCGAGCGAGGCCGGCTGGAACGAGCCGCGGTGGTACCTCACCACCGTCGAGGACTCCGGCACCGGGCAGGCCGAGCAGGCCGCCGTCGACGGCGCCGACCTGGTCATCGTCTGCGGCGGCGACGGGACGGTGCGCGAGGTGTGCGCCGAGCTCGCCGGCACCGGGATCGCGGTGGGCGTCGTACCCGCCGGGACCGGCAACTTGCTCGCCCGCAACCTCGAGATCCCGCTGTTCATCCGGGCCGCCGTCGACGTCGCGCTCACCGGCCAGGACCGGGCGATCGACATGGTCGCCGTCGAGGGGGACGGCCTCGAGCCGAGCCACTTCATGGTGATGGCCGGGATGGGCTTCGACGCCGCGATCATGGAGGGCGTCAACGAGGACATCAAGAAGAAGGTCGGCTGGCTGGCCTACGTGCTGTCGGCGCTGAAGGCGCTGATGTTCCCGGCGATGAAGCTCGAGATCTCCATCGACGACATGCCGTTCACGAAGCACCGCGCCCGCACCTGCGTGATCGGCAACGTCGGCAGCCTGCAGGGCGGGATGATGCTGCTGCCCGACGCCGCCATCGACGACGGCCAGCTCGACGTCGTGCTCCTCTACCCCCGCCGGTTCCTGAGCTGGATCCCGCTGGTGCTGCGGGTGCTGACCCGTCGCGAGCGCAACGCCGGCGAGTCCGTCGCCCGGATGACCGGCCGCAAGGTCGTGGTCCGCGCCTCGGGCGACGTCCCCCGCCAGCTCGACGGCGACACCATCGGCGTCGGCACCGAGCTGCGGATGGAGTGCATCCACGGCCGCGTCCTCGTCCGCGTCCCCCGCACCCTCTGACCCACCGGGGACAGGGAGGCCCGGAGGTTTCGAGGCTCCTCGCTGGCGCTCGTCGCACCTCAACCACCGGGCTCAGGTCCGGCCGCGGGCAGCCTCGCGCCTCCATCACCGGGCTCAGGTCGGCCGCGGGCGCCCTCGCCAGCCGCCGGTGGTTGAGGTGCGAGGCGCCCCGGCGCCGAGCCTCGAAACCACCGGCCATGGTGCACCGGGCTGTGCCCACCACAGCCCGCCCTGCAGGCCCGCTGGTTCAGAGGCTCCTCGCTGGCGCTCGTCGCACCTCGACCACTGGGAGGCCGGCGTGGCGTCCAGCTAGCTCCGGGCCATACGGGCGTGGGCGACGGCCTCGTTCTCCTCGGGCGAGAGCTCCTGGTCGCTGCTCCAGGCGGCGACGGACTTGGCGTAGGTGCGGGCCTCGTTGCGGCCGCGGATCGAGGTGAGCACGACGCCGTCGCCGGCGTCGTCGAGCAGGGCGAGGGACCACGACAGCCGGCCGCCCATCTCCTCGAAGGCGTCGTAGCGGACGACGGCGAGGTGGCGCAGGGCGCCGGCGGCCTCGGCCCGGAGGGCGGCGACCTCGCGACGCAGGCCGGCAGCGTCGGCGGGCAGGTCGTCGGCGGTGCGGGTGCGGGCGGCTCGACCGTTGCGGAGGGCCACGACGAGGGCGGCCACGGCGACGACGAGGGCGAGCGCGGAGAGGACGACGGCCATGGGCCAGACCGTAGTCGGCGCCGGCCCGCGATCCCGCCGTACGCGCCGCCGTCGGGACGCACAGCCGCAGGACTTACCCTTGACGCCATGGCCCGCATCGCGTACCAGGGGGAACCCGGCGCCAACTCGCACATCGTGTGCAAGCAGCACTACCCGGACGCCGAGGCGGTCGCCTGCGCCTCCTTCGAGGACGTCTTCGCCGCCGTGGCGAGCGGTGACTGCGACCTCGCGCTGATCCCGATCGACAACTCGATCGCGGGCCGCGTGGCCGACATCCACCACTTCCTGCCCCAGTCCGGGCTGCACATCGTCGCCGAGCACTTCCTGCGCATCCAGTTCCACCTGATGGCGAACCCCGGTGCCACGGTCGACACCATCCGCACGGTGCACAGCCACGTGCACGCGCTCGGCCAGTGCCGCAAGGTGATCCGCGAGCTCGGGCTGACCCCGCTCATCTCCGGCGACACGGCCGGCGCCGCCCGCGAGGTGGCCGAGGCCGGCGACCTCTCCCAGGCCGCGATCGCGCCGCCGCTGGCCGCGGAGATCTACGGGCTGACCATCCTGCGCGAGGACGTCGAGGACGAGGACCACAACACGACCCGCTTCGTGCTGCTCTCCCCCGACTTCGTGGCGGCACCGGCCGGCAACGGCCCGGTGGTGACCAGCTTCGTGTTCAACGTGCGCAACCTGCCAGCCGCGCTCTACAAGGCCCTCGGCGGGTTCGCGACCAACGGCATCAACATGACCAAGCTCGAGAGCTACATGGTCAACGGCGAGTTCACCGCCACCCAGTTCCTCGCCGAGGTCGACGGCCACCCGGACGACCCGGGCCTGAAGCGGGCGCTGGAGGAGCTGGAGTTCTTCACCACCGACGTGAAGGTGCTCGGCGTCTACCCCGCCGACCCGTTCCGCGGCGTCAGCGAGGGCTGACCGGCCCGTCGGGCCACGACGCCTAAGGTGTCGTCATGGTGGCCCAGACCCAGGCGAACCCGCCCCTCGGCGCCGACAGCGAGGTCGGCCGGCTCCGGTCAGTGATCCTGCACCGGCCCGGTCCCGAGCTGCAGCGCCTGACCCCCCGCAACAACGACCGGCTGCTGTTCGACGGCATCCCGTGGGTGGCCCGCGCGCAGGAGGAGCACGACGCGTTCGCGGAGGCCCTGCGCGGGCGCGACGTCGAGGTGCTCAACCTGACCGACCTGCTGACCGAGACGCTGCAGCAGCCCGCGGCCCGCGCGGCGGTCACGGACACCACGCTGACCGGGATGAGCGGGCGCGACCTGGGCGACCCGGTGCGGGCCTACCTGCGCGCGATGTTCGCCGACGCCTCGCCGGAGGAGCTGACCTACCTGCTCACGGCCGGGGTGCGCAACGACGAGGTCCGCTCGGGCCTGGCGACCGGCACCCTGGTGACCTCGCTGCTGCCCGACGAGACCTTCCTCGTCGCACCGCTGCCGAACCTGCTGTTCACCCGCGACTCCTCGGTGTGGCTGCGCGACAAGGTGGCGATCACGTCGCTGGCGATGCCGGCACGGCGTCGCGAGACCCAGCTGACCGAGCTGATCTACCACTTCCACCCGCGCTTCGCGCGCACCGGCCGGATCCACGGCCACCACCTCGAGCACGTCGAGGGCGGCGACGTGCTCCTGCTCGCGCCGGGCGTGATCGCGGTCGGCGTCGGGGAGCGCACGACGCCGGCCGGCGCCGAGCGGCTCGCCCGGCAGGTGTTCGCGGGCGGCCTCGCGAGCACCGTCCTGGCCGTCCCCATCGCCCAGGAACGCGCGACCATGCACCTCGACACCGTGTGCACGATGGTCGACGTCGACAAGGTCGTGATGTACCCGAACATCGCGGACACGCTGACGGCGTACGCCGTCACGCCGCGCGAGCCCGGCTCCCCCGAGCTGGAGGTCGCTGCGCCGGAGCCCTTCCTGGTCGCGGCCGCGAAGGCGATGCAGATCGACACCCTCCACCGCATCGACACCGGCCTGGACCCGGTGACCGCGGAGCGCGAGCAGTGGGACGACGGCAACAACACCCTGGCGCTCGCGCCGCGCCTGGCCGTCGCCTACGAGCGCAACGAGGGCACCAACGCCCGGCTCGAGGAGGAAGGCATCGAGGTGATCCGGATCGCGGGCTCCGAGCTGGGCTCGGGCCGCGGTGGCCCGCGGTGCATGAGCTGCCCGGTGTCGCGCGACCCGCTGCCGGTGGGGTAACGCGACCGCCCCGGACGCGTTGTCACAGGTGTCGGGACGCCACTCCTCGTGGTGTGCGCAGGCGGCTAAGGTCGACTGGACATGGGGAGCCCGGGCGGCGGCACGTCGCCGGGCACAGCGAAAGGGTCAGCATGGCAACGTTCTTCGAGCACTTCACGCCCGAGGAGATCGCGCGGATCAGCGCGACCGGACGGCGGGTGAAGCTCCCCGAGGGCTGGTCGCCGATCTGGGAGGACACCCCCGCCGACAAGGCGTACATCCTGCTCTCCGGCACCGTCTCGGTCCGCCGTGACGGCGTCGAGATCGCCCAGCTCGGCGCCGGTGACATCGTCGGCGAGGCGGCGATCGTCGGCCAGAAGCTGCGCAACGCGACCATCGTCGCGCTGACCCCGCTCGACACCATCCACCTGACCGACGAGACGCTGCGCGAGCTCGACGCCGAGTGGCCGGCCTTCCACCAGGCCCTCGTCGACGTCGCCCAGTCGCGCGTCTCCGGCGCCTGACCCGCGACCCGCGCCGGTGACCCCGACCGACGACCC
Organism: Nocardioides sp. J9; assembly: GCF_007829375.1. Classification (NCBI taxonomy): domain Bacteria; kingdom Bacillati; phylum Actinomycetota; class Actinomycetes; order Propionibacteriales; family Nocardioidaceae; genus Nocardioides; species Nocardioides sp. J9. The sequence continues at coordinate 18,140 of NZ_VLJQ01000035.1, forward strand.
CGCCGCTGACGGCGGGGTCGTCGGCGCGCTCGAGGAGCACCTGCTCGGCGAGGCGCCGCACCTGACGCAGGTGCAGGTCGCCGCCCGCGCCGGCGTGCCGCTGGAGACGGCGAACGCGCTGTGGCACCTGCTCGGCTTCGCCCACGTGCCCGACGACACCGTCGCCTTCACCGACGCAGACGTCCGCGCCCTCGAGCTCGCCAGCGCGCTGGTGCGCCTCGGCGTGCTCAGCGAGGAGCGGCAGGAGGGCCTGGTCCGCACGTGGGGCCGCAGCTTCGCCCGGCTCGCGGACTGGCAGGTGGCGCTTCTCGCCGACGTGGCCCGCGAGCAGGGCGCCGACCCGACCGAGGGCCTGCTCGCGATCTCCGACGAGGTGCTGCCGCTGGTCGAGCAGCTGCAGTCCTACGCGTGGCGCCGCCACCTGCTCAGCGCCGGCGGCCGGCTGCTCGCCGAGGCGTCGTCCGGCTCGGCCGCCCCGCTCGCGGTCTGCTTCGTCGACATCGTCGGCTACACCTCCCGCTCCCGCACCCTCTCCGACCGCGAGCTGGTCGCCTGGCTCGAGGCGTTCGAGACGGCCGTGCTGGAGATCGCCGTCGACCGCGGCGGGCGGATCATCAAGAACATCGGCGACGAGCTCCTCCTCGTCGCCGACTCACCGCACGTGATGGCCGACATCGCCCTCGAGCTCACCGCCCGTGGGGCCGACCCCGACGACCCCTTCCCCGCGGTCCGCGCCGGCGTCGCGTACGGCGAGGTGGTGACCCGCCTGGGCGACGTGTTCGGGCCGGTGGTCAACATCGCCGCCCGGCTCACCTCGGTGGCCCGGCCGAGCTCGGTGCTGGTCGACCTGGGCGCCTACGAGGCGCTGACGGGTCGCTCGGGCCTGGCCGACGACGACCACCCCACCGGAGCTGCCGGGGCTGCGGACGGCGGGTCGTCGTACCGCTTCAAGCGGCTGCGGCGGGTGTCGGTGAAGGGGTACTCGCGGCTCAAGGTGTGGTCGCTGCAGGAATCACCGCTCCAGCGGCGAAACTGACACTTCCTGACCGTTGCAACGGTCAGGAAGTGAGGGAAACGCCGCTGAAGAGGTGATTCCCCACCCGCCTCAGCGGATCGTGACCTGCCGGTTGGCCAGCCCGTTGCGGGCCGAGCGCTCCTCGGTGGTCAGGTCCGAGGTGGCGGCGAGGGCCTCGTCGAGCTTCGCCCTGAACGAGGAGGCGGCCTCCTCCAGCGGCTCGGGGCCGGTGCCGACGGGGAGGTCCCAGACGGGGGCGAGCAGGCCGTGGGCGCGGAACATGCCGACGAAGCGGGCGTCGGGGACGATCACGTCGTCGCCGGAGACGTGGAGCCGGGCGAGGGCGTCGAGGAGGACGTCCTCGGGCTCGGGCATCACCCAGCGCAGGTGCTCCTTGGCGCCCATCCGGGTCCAGTAGGCCGCGGTGACCTCGGTCAGCCGGGCGGTCGGGGCGGCGGCGCCCTCGGCCTGCTCGAGCGCCTGGGCGAGCTCGGAGCTGGCGTCCATGTCGGCGACCCAGAAGTCGAAGCCCTCGTGGACCTCGACCGCCAGCGGGCCGTCGGCGACGAGGTCCTGCAGGCGCGGAGCGTCGGCGGGCGGGGCGGAGGTCAGGCCGACCATGCCGGCGCCGGGCTCGGCCGCGAGCGCGTCGCGCAGCACGGCGCCGAGGTCGCGCGACGGGTCGCCGAAGGCGTGCTGGACCTGGAGGCCGAGCCACACCTCGCCGCTGTCGCGGACCAGCGCGGGTGCGGCCATCGGCAGCAGGGTGCAGAGCTTGACGGTGCGGTCGGCGTGCTCGCCGGCCAGCGGCAGGGCGGCGGTCGCGGCCGGCACGAGCTCGCGCATCGCGACGATGTCGCACTCGGAGGCCAGGCCCTCGAAGGGGCGCTTGACGAAGACGTCACCGCCGCCGGGCGCGCCGTGGCAGGCCTTGTACCGCTTGCCGGAGCCGCAGGGGCAGGGCTGGCGCGGGCCGACCTCGCCGGGGGTCGTGGTCGCCGACGTCTTCGAGCGGTTCTTCTTCGCCATGCGCGAAGACTATTCGGCGACCCCGAAGCGGGAGTCGAGCAGGTCGAGGACGTAGCGCGGACGGTCGCTGATGACGGCCTTCACGCCGAGGTCGAGGCACAGCTGGAGGTCGGCCTCAGTGTTCACCGTCCACACGTGGATGTCGCGTCCGCTGCGCAGCAGGCTGGCCCGCAGCCGCGGGTGGTCGCGCAGCATGGCGATGCCGGGGCCGAGCACCCAGTCGTCGCCGATGACCCGGCGCAGCATCGGCCAGGTGTTGGGCTTGTCGAAGAGCTGCACCAGCTGGACCTCCGGCGCCAGTCGCTCCACCCGCTGGAGCGCGGTGAACGAGAAGCTCATGATCCGCACCGGCGCCCCGGCGCGGTCCCACCCGAAGTCGCGCAGCATCTCGACGAGCCGCTTCTCGACCAGCCCGCCGTACCGCGTCGGGTGCTTGGTCTCGATCGCCAGCTCGACGCGCCGGTCGTGGTCGGCGACGGTCTCCAGCAGCTTGCGCAGGGTGAGTACGCCGCGCTCGTCGACCTCCGGCGCCTCGTCGTCGAGGTCGGACCAGGGGTTCTTCCACGACGCGAAGTCGAGCTCGTTGAGCTCGGCGAGGTCCATCGTGGAGACGATCCCCTTCGTCGCGGCGGTACGACGCAGGTCGCGGTCGTGCACGCAGACCAGGTGCCCGTCGGCGGTGAGCCGGACGTCGCACTCCAGCCCGCCGGCGCCGGTGCCGATCGCCTCGAGGTAAGCGGTGAGGGTGTGCTCGGCGATGTCGTGACTGGCGCCGCGGTGGGCGACGACCTGGGGTCGCATGCCAGCATCATCGCAGGCACGCACGCCCCTGCGGCGGCAACACCCGGCCGCTGGTCAGGGACCGGCTCAGGGTCGGGATCGGGGTCGGACCGGGGTCGTTCCCCGATGTGTGGCCGCCGCGCAGCGGGCACCGTTGAGGCATGAGCAACTACGAGAACTACTCCTCCACCCGCGGCCGCCGCCTGACCCGTCGACGCCACGACCGGATGGTCGCCGGCGTGTGCGGCGGCATCGCCGACCACTTCGGCATCGACGCCACCGTCGTGCGCCTGCTCCTGGTGGCCGCGGTCGTCTTCGGCTTCGGCACCGGCATCGTGCTCTACGTCGCCGGCTGGATCCTGATGCCGGAGGCCTGACCCCGGTCCACCTACGCTGGCCGGGATGTCCGACCTCGTCACCCGCCTGCGCGCCGCCGGCTGCGTCTTCGCCGAGGAGGAGGCGCGCCTGCTGACGGAGGCGGCGCCCGACCCCGGCGCCCTCGAGCACCTGGTACGACGCCGCGTCGGTGGTGAGCCGCTCGAGCTGGTGCTCGGGTGGGTCGCGTTCGACGGCCTGCGGGTCGCGGTCGACCCCGGCGTCTTCGTGCCCCGCCAGCGCACCGCGTTCCTGGTCGACGTGGCGCAGCGGTCCCTCGCCGCCTTCGCCCCCGACCGGCCGGCCACGGTGGTCGACCTGTGCTGCGGCAGCGGGGCGGTCGGCCTGGCGCTCGCGCACCGGCGCCCCGGCACCACCCTGCACGCGACCGACGTCGACCCGGCGGCGGTCGCCTGCGCGGCCCGCAACCTCGCCGCGGTCGGCGGCACCGTCCACCTCGGTGACCTGGCAGCGCCGCTGCCGATGGACCTGCGCGGGCAGGTGGACGCGCTGCTGGCCAACGTCCCCTACGTGCCGACGGGCGCCATCGCCGCGATGCCCCCGGAGTCGCGCGACCACGAGCCGCGCGGCAGCGTCGACGGCGGTCCCGACGGCCTCGACGTGCTGCGCCGCGTCGCCGCCCTCGCGCCCGAGTGGCTGCGCCCCGGGGCCAGCGTGCACTCCGAGGTCGCCGCGGCACAGGTCGACGCGGCCCTCGAGGTCCTGGCCGGGCAGGGCCTGCGCGCACGCGTCGACCGGGACGAGGACCGCGACGCGACCGTGGTCACCGGGACCCGCCGGGGCTAGCGCGCGACCGCGCCCTCGGCCACGGCGTCCAGCAGCGTCGTCAGCCCCTCGCGGTCGGCCCGACGCCCGGCGACCGAGATCTCCAGCGAGATCCGCCCGTCCGCGTCGGGCAGCCACCGGAAGAAGTTCCACCGCTGGCGGTTGTTGCCGTCGCGGTAGGTGAAGTAGACGGTGTCGTCGGTCGTCTCGTAGACGTCGACCCCGCGCAGGTCCGGCGACCCCTCGAGCTCCTCGGTCTTCGAGGCGACGCGGGCAGGGACGGTGCTCGTCGGCTCGACGCCCCACGACCCCAAGCAGAGGGAGAACCCCCGCCGTCGCCGCCGTCACCGGCCACGCGGTAGGCCACCCAGCCGACCGGCACCGGGTAGCGCCAGGCCTGGCCGTCGGCGCGCACCACGCGGGTGTCGTACGCCTGGCCGTTGGGCACCTGGAGCCTCGGGAAGTCGATGTCGCCGTCCGGCGGCCCGAGGGAGGGGTCCTCGGCCAGGTTGGGGTTCGCGGACCGGCCCGACCCGGGGCCGGGGTCGTCGCCCCCGACCAGCCGCGTCGCCGCGAAGGCCACGCCGAAGGTCACCGCCAGCACGAGCGCGGACGCCAGCACCAGCGGCAACACCCGCCGGCGGGGGCCGCCCCCGGCTTCCGAGGCGACCGGGTCCGGAGCGCCGTCCGCACCGCCGGAATGGACCGTCGCTGTGCCCGGGCCCGAGAGCACGGTGGCGACGTCCTGCGGCAGGGGGAGGCGCTCGGCGGTGTCGGTCCGCGCCTCCTCCTGCACCGACGTGCGCTCGGACCAGCGCAGCGCACTGACGAACGACGGCACGTCCGGCCACCGGTCGTCGGGGTCCACGGCGAGCGCGCGGAGCAGCACGGAGTCGAAGGCGGCCGGCACGTCGGCGACGCTCGAGGGGGCCGGCGGCAGCGCCGGCTGCACGAGCGCGCCGAGCCCGCCGTCGCGGACGAGCCGGCCGGTCAGCAGCTGGTAGGCGACCGCGCCGAGCGCGTGCACGTCGGCGCGCAGGTCGAGGCCGATCCCGGTGGCCTGCTCGGGCGCCATGTACGACGGCGTCCCGACCACCTGGGTCAGCCCGCTCGCGTGCAGCATCGCCTTGGCCACGCCGAGGTCGGCCACCAGCACCCGCTCGCCGCCGTCGGGCGTGGACCGCAGCAGCAGGTTCTGCGGCTTGATGTCACGGTGGATCACGCCGTGGCGGTGCAGCACGCCGACGCCGTCACCCGCCTGGGCGAGCAGGTCGACGACCCGGCCGACCGGCAGCGGCGCACCGGGGTCGACGAGGTCGGCGACGGTGCCGCGGTCGGCGTACGACATGACGAAGTAGGGCGTCCCGTCGACCTCGCCGATGTCGTAGACACGCACCACGTGGTCGGAGTCCGCGCGGCGCAGGATGCGCGCCTCCTCGAGGAAGCGGTCGCACACGTCCTGGCGCTGCGCCCAGTTGTCGGCGAGCGCCTTGACCGCGACGGGCGAGTCCAGCTCGTCGTCGTGGTAGAGCCAGACGGTCGCGAAACCACCGGCTCCGATCCGGTCGACACGTCGGAGCCTCCCGAGTCGCTCCGGCAGGGACACGGTGCGTAGTCTGCCCGACCGGGGGAATGCAGACGTCGACGGCGTACCAGCACCAGCACCCCGGGAGATCGGTCCATGGAGCACCTCGAGCAGCTCGGTCCGGACGAGCTCGACGCCCTCGCGCTCCGCGCTGCCGGCGGTGACCGGGACGCCCTCGAGGACCTGCTCGCCGCGGTCCAGCCGCGGGTCCGCCGCATCTGCGGGCGGATGCTGCTCCACGCGCAGGACGCCGAGGAGGCCACCCAGGACGCCCTGCTCCTGGTCGCCACGAAGATCGGCTCCTTCGCCGGCCGCAGCCGGTTCACCACGTGGCTGCACGCGGTCGCCTCCAACAGCGCCCGGTCGACGTACCGCTCCCTCAAGCGGCGGGCGGCCGAGCACGCCGTCGACGAGCTGCCGGTCCACGCCGACCCGCGCACCACCAGCGTCATCGCCGGCAGCCGGCTCGACCTGCTGGACGCGCTCGAGGTGCTGGCCGAGAGCCACCCCGACCTCGTCGAGCCGCTGGTGCTGCGCGACGTCCAGGAGCTCGACTACAACGAGATCGCGCGGCTGCTGGACACCCCACTCGGGACGGTCAAGGCGCGCATCCACCACGCCCGCAAGGCGGTCCGGCCGCTGCTGCGGGTCGAGGGGTGAGGCGGCCGCGAGGTCCGCGCGCACTCAGCGCGACCCGAGGACGGCCGAGTCCGACACCCGCTTGACCTCGGTGCACTTCCCGGTCCCGGTGTCGCAGGCCTTGATCCGCCCGCTGAAGTCGCGGTCGTCGAGGACAAGCGCGAAGACCGTGGTCTCGTCGCCCCACTGCCCGCGGACGAGCAGGTTGCCGGGGTCGACCTCGCTCAGCTCCTCGCCGGTCAGCGGGTCAACGACGCGCAGCCAGGACGGGCCCCAGCCGTCGCTCGCCGTGCCCATGACCAGCAGGCCCGCACCCGACGGCGACCACGGCTCCGGCGACGCCGGGCCCACCTCGCACTCCTCCCACCACGAGCCGGTGTCGTCGGTCGCGCCGCCGGTGAGGCACGACCCGAACGGGCTGTCGGGCGCCAGGTCGGGGTGCGGGTACGACGCGACGGCCCGGGTCGCGTCCGGCGAGGTGAGCGGCACGTCGACGCCCCGTGGTCCCCACTCCTCGTGGGTCCAGTGGTCCTTCTCGGTCTGGGCCAGCCGCGAGGTGCCGCCGGCGTCGTAGGCGCTGATGATCCCCTCCGGCCCGATCGCGACGCCCTCGCGCAGCGTGTCGACCTCCATGAACGGCAGCTCCTTGCCGACGCCGTCCAGGACGTCGAGCGCCTCCGTCGTCCGGTCGGCGAAGGTCGCGACGTGCCACTTGAACCGGTCCGAGTAGACGACCCGTCGCCGGTCGGCGGTGATGTCGGCGGCGCCGCGCCACTCCCCGATCCGCCAGGCAGCCCCGTCCTGCTGGACGTAGGTGCCCGTGTAGACGATGTCGCTGCTGGAGTCGTCCTCGCCGTTCACCACCAGCCAGCCGCCGCTGACGGCGTAGAGCTCGTAGACGTCGTTGGCCGCCACCTCGGTCGGCACCGCGACACTGGTCCCGCCGTCGTGGATCGCGCCGTCGGCGTAGTAGAGCGGCTGCGGGGTGGCAGTGTCGGTGCCGTCGCTGCCGTCGGTGCCGTCGCTGCCGTCGGTGGCGGTGGTGGCGGTGGCGGTGGTGGCGGTGGCGGTGGTGTCCGTGGCGGTGGTGCCGGTGCTGCTCCCGCCCGGCGTGGTGCGGTCCGAGGCACCCGGGTCGCGGTCGCCGGAACCGACGCCCGCGACGGCGAGCGTGACCCCGCCGGTGGTACCGATGACGGCAGCGGCGGCGATCGCGACGACGGTGGTGCGGTTCATGCAGGTCCCCTTCCAAGGCCTTCCTGCCCCGTGTGACGCCGGCGGAACCTGTTTGGTTGTGGACGCAGCCTGCGGGTCGCTCGTACGGCGGCCGGCCGGCCTCGCTGCAACACGTCGTACGCCGACCTGGCAGCCCCGTCACGACTGTTCCAGCCCCACCCAGCGCCCCTCGGCCGCGGCCAACGCGCGGGAAGAGCCGCGATCAACGTGTTACAGCGGACCGGCCCCGCGTGAGGCGGAAAGGGCGAGCGTGGTGCCGGCCCAGCGGCGGCGGACCCAGCGGTCGTGGGAGGCGACCACGACCGTGCCGGGGCTGCGGCCGATGGCCTCCTCCAGCTCGCTGACCAGGGCGAGGGAGAGGTGGTTGGTCGGCTCGTCGAGGAGCAGCAGGTCGGGGGCGGAGGCGACGGCGACGGCCAGGGCGAGGCGGCGGCGCTGCCCGACGGACAGCAGGACGACCGGCTTGGGGTGCTCGCGCGGGTGGAGCAGGCCGAGGGAGCGCAGCGGGCGGCGTACGGCGAGGTCGGAGCCGACGAGCGCGGCGTAGGTGTCGGCGGCCGAGGCGGTCAGGTCGGGGAACACCGGGTCCTGGGTGAGCTCGACGACGCGCTGCGCGCCGACCTGCACGGTGCCGGCGGTCGGGGCGAGCCGGCCGGACAGCACACCGAGCAGGGTCGACTTCCCCGAGCCGTTCGCGCCCGTGACCCGCAGCCGGTCGACGACCTCGAGGTCGCGGACGGTGACCACCCGCCCACCGGCACCGCCGCCCGCAGCAGCACCGCCGGTGAGCTCGGTCGACAGCCGTAGCGGCGCCGGGGGCTTGCGCACCTGCGTCCGCTCCGCCTCCTCCAGCCGCCGCTCCGCGCCCTTCTTGCGGCGGGCCAGGGCCCGGTCGACGTTCGCGCCCTTGAAGGCGTGGATGAACTTGTCGTTGTCGCGCGGCCCGCGGTTGTGCGCGATCGCGCCGGCATCGATCCGGGTCGCGGCGCGCAGCCGCTCGAGCTCCTCCTGCTGCTGCGCCCACGTCTGCTCCCACCGGCGCCGCGCCGCCTCGCGCTCGGCGGCGTAGGCGGACCAGCCGCCGCCGTACCTCCGGCCGCCGCGGCCGTCGGTGCCCATCCCGACCGGGTCGAGGTCGACCAGGTCGGTGCACACCTCGTCGAGCAGGACCCGGTCGTGGCTGGTGAGCAGCACGACGCCCGGCAGGTCGCGCAGGAAGTCGACGAGCAGGGCCACCGCGTCGTCGTCGAGGTGGTTGGTCGGCTCGTCGAGCAGCAGGCAGCCCGGCCGGCGGGTGACCAGGGTGGCGAGCGCCAGCCGGGTGCGCTGGCCACCGGACAGGGAGCCCACCTGCCGGGTGGGCTCGAGCCGGTCGAGGCCGAGCCGTTCGGCGGCGAGGAGGGCCCGGCGGTCGGCGTCCCACGCGTCGTGGGCGAGCGCCAGCTCCAGCGCGGCGGCGNGGTCGAGGCCGAGCCGTTCGGCGGCGAGGAGGCTCGCCAGCGCCTCGACCGTCGCGACCGCATCCCGCAGCGGCCGCAGCGCCGTGGCGAGGACGTCCTCGATGGTGGCGGCGTCGCTGAACGGCGGCTCCTGGGTGAGGAAGGCGCGGTCCGCCGGCGCCTCGACGGTCCCGCCGACCTGCGCGGTGCGCGGCAGGGTGCCGTCGATGGCGCGCAGCAGCGTGGACTTGCCGGCGCCGTTCTCGCCGATGAGCCCGATCCGCCGGCCGGGCTGGGCGAGGAGGTCGATGCCGTCGAGGACGGTGCGCCGGCCGAAGGCGACGGTCAGGTCGCGGACGACGACGGGCTGGATGGTGGGGGTGGCTGGCATGACGGGCCTTCGCGACGAGGGTCGGACTCGCCGGGCACGGGGCCGCGGGCGCGAGTCGGTCAAGCAGTCAGCCACATGGTGCTGCCACGGTACGACGACCGGCCGGTCCCGCGCCAACGATTAACCGGCGGCACCGGCCGGGGCTCAGAGATCCTCGAGGATCCGGGCCCGCGCCGCGTCGTACTCCTCGCGGCTGACGAGGTCGCGGCGCAGCAGGTCGTCGAGCTCGGCGAGGCGCTCGGCCGCCGGTCGCTCCGGCTCCGCGGACCCCGCAAGCGCCGTGGGCGAGACCACCTGCGCGGCCTCCCAGTCGATCTCCCACGCGTCGGTCTCGGGGTCGATGAGCACCGGCAGGACGCCGGTGTGCAGCAGCGGCACGTGCACGTCGCGCACGACCGTCCGCGCCTGCGCCTCGAACGGCGCGATGTCGTCGCCCTCGATCAGGAGGCGGATGACGACCTGCGGCTGGTCGTTGATGCGGACGTTGGTCTGCTCGAAGGAGAGCACCCGCCCGCGGGCCCGCCGGCCGCGGGTGCGCAGCTCCCAGGTCCGCCGCTGCCGGTCGGTGCGGTGGTGGGCGACCATGACCGCGACCAGCACGTCGACCACGGTGATCGCGATGCCGACCGGGAGCAGCCAGGCGGCGTTCGGGTCGTCGGCGGGGAGGCTGAGCCCCACGACGAGGAAGATCGGCCCGACGATGCCGGCGAGCAGGACGAAGGCCAGCGTCGGGACCAGGTTGCGGGCGAAGGAGCGCGGCGGCGGCACGTCCGGGGCGGGAACGCTCACGCGGACAGGCTAGGGCGCCGGGCGGTTCCGGGGAACGGGCGAGGAGGAACTGCACCAGGCTCCTCCTCGTCGCCGGCGGCGTCGCGGGTGCCCGCGAGACGGCGGGACCGCGCCCGGACGGCTAGCCTGAGCGATCATGTCGACCCCTCCTGCCGATGACGCCACGGCTCCTGCGACCGCCGAGCGGTGGGACCAGTTCGGTGCGGCCTACGACCTGCCGGAGTTCGAGGGCACGCCACGCACGTGGCTGATGGCCTCGACCGGACGATCCGGCAGCCACTACCTCGGACATCTGCTGACCGAGACCGGCGCGCTCGGGGCACCCCTGGAGTACCTCCACCCCACCCACGGCAAGGAGTGGTGCCAGCGGCTCGGGGTCGAGACCTTCGAGGAGGTCCTGGGACACCTGTACCGGCACCGCACCTCGCCGACGGGCTGGTGGGGCACGAAGGCGCACTGGCCCCAGTTCCGCCGCTTCGCCGAGCAGCCCGCGCTGCTGGACGCGCTGCACTTCGAGCGCTACGTCCAGATCCGCCGGCGGGACGTCGTCGCCCAGGGGATCTCCCTGGCCATCGCCCGCCAGACGAAGGCCTGGATCAGCTTCCAGCGCAGTGACGTCGAGCCGGAGTACGACGCCGGCAAGATCCGGGACGCCATCGCGACGCTGGAGCGGCAGAACGCGCTCTGGGACGACTGCTTCGCGCAGAACGGGATCACCCCGCTGCGGGTCGAGTACGAGGACCTGCTGGCGGACACGGKCGGCACCGTCAACCGGGTGCTGGAGTGGTTCGGCGTGGAACGCCAGCCCGGTGCCGAGCCCTTGGTGCAGCCGCCCCAGCTATAACCCCCTGGGGCCCCCCCGCCGCAGCGGCAGGCCGACCAGGTCAACGAGGACTGGAAGGCACGCTTCCTCAGCGACGGCGCGTGAGACGCCGGCGCACGCCGGGTCAGGACTGGGTGCGCAGGTAGCGCCCGAAGTGAGGGACGGTGAACGCGATCCGGCCCCGCTCGCCGGAGTAGATCAGGCCCTTCTTGAGCAGCGAGTCCCGCGCCGGGGAGAGGGACTGCGGCTTCTTGCCGAGCACGCCCGCCACGTCCGCGGTGGCGACCGAGCCGACCGGGTCCTCCTCGTCGCCGGCGGCGTCGGCCATCGCGCGCAGGTAGTCGCGCTCGGCCGGGGTGGCCCGCTCGAAGCGGGAGCCGAAGAAGCCGACGGCGAGCTCCTGCTCCGCCTCCGGGCCGGCGACCGCGACGTCGTCCGCGGTGATCGGGGTGCGGGGCGCGAGGTCCCAGACGGCCCGGCCGTAGGCCTGGATGAAGTACGGGTAGCCGCGGGTGGCGTCGTACATCGCCTCCAGCGCCTCGGCGGTGAACTCGGCGCCCTCCTCGGCCGCCGGGGCCGCGAGCGCCCGGTCGGCGGCGTCGCGGGAGAGGCGGTCGATGCGCTGGTAGGAGAACAGCCGCTCCGAGTAGGACTTGCTCGCCGACAGCACCGCCGGCAGGTGCGGGAGGCCGGCACCGACGACGATGAACGGCAGGCCGTTCTGGCTCAGCTCGTGGCAGGCCGCGCAGAGAGCGGAGACGTCGGCGGCGCCGAGGTCCTGCATCTCGTCGATGAAGACCGCGACGCCCTTGCCGGCGTCCGCGGCGAGCCCGCCGACGTCGGAGAACAGCTCGACGAGGTCGATCTCGATGTCGCCGGAGTCGGCCCTGCCGCGGACGGCGGGGACGTCGATGCCGGGGCTCCACCGGTCGCGCAGCTTCGCGTCCGCCCCGGCGTCGCGCTGGGCGAAGGACCGGATGACGCCGAGCACCTGGGTGACGTCGTCGGCCTCGGCGGCGTCGAGCGCCGGCCGCCCGAGCTCGCGCACCGCCTGGTGCAGCGCGGACGACAGCGGCCGGCGCAGGGACTGGTCGGGCCGGGCCTCGAGCTTGCCGGTCCCCCAGCCCTTGCGGACGGCGGCCGAGCGCAGCGCGTTGAGCAGGACCGTCTTGCCGACCCCGCGCAGGCCGGTCAGCACCAGCGAGCGCTCCGGGCGGCCCCGGGCGACCCTCTCCAGGACGACGTCGAACGCGGCGAGCTGCTGGTCACGACCGGCGAGCTCGGGCGGGCGCTGGCCGGCGCCCGGGGCGTACGGGTTGCGGATCGGGTCCATGCTCCGACGCTATCGGCGTCTCTAGCGCTCGCCCTAGATTCACCTAGCGTGTCGGAGAAGCCGGGTCAGCGGTGGCGGACCGGGCCCCGGCTGCCGCGCACCAGCACACCGCCGGCGACCACGCCGGCCACGCCGAGGCCGAGCAGCCACGGCTCGGCGCCGTTGCCGGTCGCCGGCAGCACGGCCACCGGGCTGGCCACGGTGGCGATCCCGCCGACCTCGCCCTCCTCCTGGTCGACGACCACGTCGCCGTCGAGCAGGTCGTCACCGGTCGCCTCCTCGTAGTCCTCGTCGTCGACGGCACCGTCCCCGTCGTCGCCCGCGTCATCCGCGTCGTCCGCGTCGTCCGCGTCATCCGCGTCATCCGCGTCGTCTGCGTCATCCGCGTCGTCGACCGGCAGCGGGTCGCTCGGGACCACGTCGTCGTCGGAGTCGTCGGAGCCGTCGGGGTCGTCGCCGCCCTCCCCGATCACCGGCTCGCTCGGGCACGGCGTGCCGGGCACCTCGGGACTGACCAGGACCAGCTCGACCCAGGCCTGCTGGTCGACGCGGTCGTGCGCGGCGACGTCGACGACGGTGACCTCGGAGCCGGCGACCTGCGTCCAGCCCTCGCCCTCCGGGGCGGTGGCCGAGGCGCCGGTGGTCTCCTCGTGGCGGGGCGCGGCGGCGCGGGTGGCGCCGGTGGCGTCGTACCCCGCGGGGGCGGCGACGCCCTCCGGCAGCCACCGCCGGTCGACCTCGGCCGGGACGGTCTCGACGAGCTCGTCGGCGACCCAGCCGTCGCCGTCGGGCTCCTCGCCGTCGGGCAGCTCGACGGTCTCCCAGACACTGCCGGCGACGCGGGTCGCTCCGGTGGCGGTCGCGCCGGCGGGCGGCTCGTCGCCGTCGACCACCCAAGTGGTCTCGTCCCGGCGCTGCTCCGGCACCTCCGGCACGGCCGGCGAGGTGGTCACCCAGACCCGCTCGACCGTCGCCTCGGTGACGACCTCGTCGCGCACCTCGCCGGTCGGGGACCAGCCGATGCCGAGCTCACCGGCGTTCCAGCCCGGCACCTGCCAGCGCAGGGCACCGGTCCGGTGGTGGCGGTACTCCCACAGGGTGCGGACCACCGCGGGCTCGGTGACCTGCTCCTCCCAGTGGCCCTGCTCCTCCCGGCCGGGGACGTGCTCCTGCACGACCACGCTGCGCACGTGCTCGCGCTCGATCGTGTCGACCGCCCGGCCCCAGGTCCGGACGTGCTGCGCCGGGGTGACGACGCGGGCGTGCTCGACCTCGGTCACCGGCACCGTGCGTTCCCAGCGCCACTCGAGGTGGGCCTGCGCCGGCACGTGGGTCACGACAGCGGGGTGCTCGACGAGCTCGTAGCGAGCCGGGACCGTCGGCTGCCCGCACACCTCGGCGCTGGAGGCGGCGGGACCGAGGCCGACGACGGCGACGGTCGCAAGGGCGACGGGCGCGAGGACGAGGCGGGGCAGGTGGCGGCGAGACATGGAGGGGCCTTTCGACAGGGGGGTGGGCCGCGTCCCCGAGCCGCGGCACGCCTCCAACCGGGCGAGGCGCCGTCCGGTCACTGCCCGGGGCCGGAAACAGGACAAAGTCCCAGCGCTGCGCCACCGGCGCGTGACCGGCGCCACGGACCGGCCCTGTCACCGGACGTGTCTAGGCTGTCGACGTGCCCGAGCTCCCCGAAGTCGAGGCGCTGGCCCTGGACCTGCGGGGCCGGCTGGACGGCCGCGCGATCACGCGGGTCCACGTCGCCGCGTTCAGCGCCCTGAAGACCTACGACCCACCGCTGTCCGCGATCGAGGGCACCCTCGTCGACGACGTACGACGCCACGGCAAGTTCCTCGACATCGAGGCCAGCGGCCTGCACCTGGTCCTGCACCTGGCGCGCGCCGGGTGGGTGCGCTGGCGCGACGAGCTGCCGTCCCTGCCGCCGCGGCCGAGCCCGAAGTCGACGCTCGCGGTGCGGGTGTTGCTCGACGAGCGCGACGACGCGACCGCCGGCCTCGACGTCACCGAGGCGGGCACGAAGAAGTCGCTCGCCCTCTACCTCGTGCGCGACCCGCAGGACGTGCCGGGCATCGCCAGCCTCGGTCCGGACCCGCTCACCGACGACTTCACCCGGGCGCGGCTGGCGGAGATCCTCGCCGAGGCCGGGCGCAAGCAGATCAAGGGCGTGCTGCGCCACCAGGGCACGGTCGCCGGCATCGGCAACGCCTACTCCGACGAGATCCTGCACGCGGCGCGGATGTCGCCGTTCAAGCCGGCCGACAGCCTCGACGAGGCCGAGCTCACCACGCTGTTCACCGCGATCCGCGACACCCTGGGCGACGCCGTCGAGCGCTCCCGCGGCCTGGCGGCCAGCGAGCTGAAGGCCGAGAAGAAGTCGAACCTCGCCGTGCACGGCCGGACCGGTGAGGCGTGCCCGGTGTGCGGCGACACCGTCCGCGAAGTGTCCTTCGCGGACTCGAGCCTGCAGTACTGCGCCACCTGCCAGACCGGCGGCAAGCCGCTCGCCGACCGGCGGACCAGCAAGTTCCTGAAGTAGCGCGGCGTCGCCCTCGTCGGCGGCGGGCCGCTACTCCGCGTCCCGGACCAGCGGGCTGGCCTCGGCGGCAGCCGCGTAGGCCTCGCTGGCGTAGAGCAGCCACGCGTGCATGCCCGCCGGGCCGCCGGTCGCCCAGCCGCGCAGGTTGGACTCGTACTGCGGGCGCAGCGCCAGGTGCGCCGCCTCGGGCACGACGAGCGACTTCTCGTCGACGCCCTTCGCCGCGAGCAGCAGCCGCTCGGCGGCGCGGGCGACGATGCCGTTGTGGGAGCCGAAGGGGGCGGCGGTGACCAGCTCGGCGTGCACCACCGCGGCCACGGCGAGCGCGGGTGCCTGGGTGGGCGCGGTGACCAGCTCGGCGATGCCGCGCAACCTCGACGCCGCCTCCCCGTCGCGCGGGCGGCCGAGCAGCTCGTCGGGCAGCACGCCGCGGGCGGCGAGGGTGTGCAGGCGGGCGAAGGCCTGGAGCGGCTGGCGGCGCACGACCGGCACCAGCGACAGCAGCTCGGTCGAGACGCGCACGGCGTCCGCGGCCACCTCGTCGCCCACCCCGGCGCGGACCTCGGCCAGCGTCGACGACGACCCCTCGAGCACGGCGCTCGCGTGGGCACCGCGCAGCAGCGACTCCCCTGTCAGCTCGGGGCTGGTGCGGCGCAGGCCGCGGTCGCGCAGCACGACGTCGATGCCGTCGCGGGCACCGGCGAAGCCGGAGGGGATGCCCTCGAGGGAGATCAGCCAGGCGTGCGGGTCGGTCGTCACCGGGCCAACGGTACTGACGGCGGCGGTGTGACCTCGGCCCGGCTCAGGCGTGCCTCCGCCACGCGGGGTCGCTGCCGCCGTACCCTCGCCGTGATGGCTACCGACGACACCACCCCACCTCCGGCCGCGCTCTGCTTCGGCGCCGTGGCCGAGGCCTACGACCGCGGTCGCCCCGGCTACCCGCGCGAGGCGGCGGCGTGGCTCACCGGCGACCAGCCCCTGACCGTCCTCGAGCTGGGCGCCGGCACGGGCAAGCTCACCGAGCACCTGGTCGAGCTCGGCCACGACGTGCACGCGACCGACCCCGACCCGCGGATGCTCGACCGGCTGGCCCTGCGGCTGCCCGAGCTGCGCGTCTCGCAGACGACCGCGGAGGAGATCCCCGCCGCGGACGCCACCTTCGACCTGGTCGTCGCGGCCGAGTCCTTCGAGCACTTCGACGCCGAGCGCGCGCTGCCCGAGATCGCCCGGGTCCTCAAGCGCGGTGGCGTCTTCGCGGTCGTCCGCAACGTGCGCGACGAGCGGATCCCGTGGGTCAAGCGGCTCGGCAACCTGATCGGCCACCACGCCGCGGGCGCCGGCCTCGACGACGCGATCGAGGCGTCGCCGTACTTCGGCCCGGCGGAGGACGCCAGCTTCAAGCAGTGGCAGGTCATCGACCGCTCGTCGGTGCAGGACCTCGTCCGCTCGCTGCCCGACGTCGCCGTGCTGGAGCGCACCAGCCAGGAGTCGCGGGTCCGCGAGGTCGTGGCCTTCTACGACGACTTCGGCCGCGGCATGGACGGCATGCAGCTGCCGTGGGTCACCGAGTGCTTCCGCGCCGTGGTGGGCATCCAGCCCAAGACCATCCGGCAGACCCCCGCGCCGCAGGAGCCCGAGGACGCCCGGGCCAGCGCGACCGAGGAGGGGGCGGACGACTACGTCGGCGAGCCGACGGTCCCCGTGGCACTCGCTCCCGCGGTCGAGCCGCCGGCCGACGACGACTCGGGCATGCTGCTCATCGACTTCCGCTGACCTCCCGCCGGCCGCCGGCCGGGACCAGGTCCAGCGCGAGGTGCCGCTCCAGGGCCCGCGCGGCCCGGTAGAGGGTCGGCTCGTCGTGATGGCGACCGACCATCATCATCCCGATGGGCAGGCCGTCACTCACGCCGCAGGGCAGGCTGAGCGCGGGGTGTCCGGTCGCGTCGAAGATCGCCGTGTTCACCAGGGTCTCGTAGGCACGCTGGACGACCAGCTCGACCGGCGCGTCGGGCGCGGGCAACGGGGTCGCCTTCATGGGGGTGGTCGGCATGACGAGCAGGTCGTGGCGCCCCAGCGCGTCGTCGTACGACGCCCGGGCGCGGCGCAGGAGGTTCTGTGCCTTGGCGTAGTACCGCCCCCGGTGCCGGGCGTGCATGTGCTGCCCGAGGAGCAGCACCGAGATCACGTTGGGCGGCATCTCGCCGGTGATCTCCCGCCATCCCCCCAGCCGGTCGAGGAAGTCGATCGGGTAGAAGCCCCGAGCCGCGGTGCCGAAGCCGTTGGTGTGGCAGATGGTGCGGAGCGCGCCCTCGGCCGTGATGGGAAGCCACACGGTCGCGCCGGTCGCCTGGACCGGGACCGACACCTCCTCCACGACCGCGCCGAGTCCGCGGAGCTCGTCGAGAGCCGCCCGCACGGCGGCGTCGACGTCCGCCTCGGACCCGGGCAGGCCGAAGCCCTCCTTGACCACGCCGATGCGGAGGCCCTCCACCCCGTCCTCGATGCCGGAGAGATAGTCCCTGACCTGCGGTGCGTGCTGGCGCGGGTCCAGCCCGTCGGAGCCGGCGAGCACGCCGAGGAGAAGGGCGTTGTCGGTGACGGTCGCCGTCATCGGGCCGGCGTGGTCCATGGTCGGGTCGATCGGCGCGATCCCCGTGTAGGGCACCAGCCCGTGGGTGGGCTTCATGCCGACGATCCCGGAGAAGCTGGCGGGGACCCGGATGGATCCGCCCTGGTCGCCGCCCACCGCCATGTCGACCTCGCCGGCGGCGACCAGCGCAGCACAGCCCGACGACGAGCCTCCGGTCGAGTGGGTCGGCCGGTGAGGGTTGCGCACCGGGCCCCACGCACTGGTGTGGCTGGCGCCGGAGCCGCTCATGAACTCGCAGTGCGCCTTGCCCACGATCCGCCCGCCGGCGTCGAGGACCCGGGTCGCGACGGTCGCGTCGCTGTCGGGCACGAAGCCGTCCATCGAGCGCATGCCGTTGAGCAGCGGGGCACCGGCGAGGCTGATGTTGTCCTTCAGGACGACCGTGCGGCCGGCCAGCGGCCCGTCCGCCGCGCCCGGGACGTCGATCCTCGAGGCCCAGGCGTTGTAGGGGTTCTCCTCGTCCTGCGGTCGGTGCGCCGCCCCGCGGGGGTACGACGGCGCGAGGATCTCGTCCTCGATGGCGTCGAGCTGCCGGTAGACGTCGAGGTTCGGCCCCATCAGTGCCCGGAAGGTCTCGAGCGCGGTGTCGTCGAGGTCGAGGGTCAGCGAGGCGGCATGGGCCCGCAGGTCGGCGAGGGTCGGGTCGGGAATGGTCATCAGCACTCCGTTCTGGGAGGCGGCGGCGCCCAGGCCGGGCGCCACCGTGCGGGTCACTTGGCGGCGCGGCGCCGGGCGACGGTGCCCACCCCGACGCCGATGATCAGCACGAGGCCCTGGAAGAAGTACTGCCAGTAGGTCTCCATCCCGAGCAGGGCGATCGCGTTGAAGCCGACGGCGACGGTGATCACGCCGATGACGGTCCCGATGATGTGGAACTGTCCGTCGCGGAGCACGGCGGAGCCGAAGAACGCTGCGGCGAAGGCCGCCAGGAGGTAGGTGTCCCCCGCGGAGACCGCAGCGCTCCCGGTCCGGGTGGCCAGCAGCACGCCGGTGAGGCCGGCCAGCGCCCCGCAGATCACGAAGCCCACGACGCGGACCCGGTCCACCCGGATGCCGGAGAGCTCGGCCGCGGTGGCGTTCCCGCCGGCGGCCTGCATCGAGCGGCCCAGCACGGTGCGGTTGAGGACCACCCAGGCCAGCAGGGCGAGCCCGGCCATGATGTAGACGGGATACGGGATGCCGAGGAAGCGGCCCAGGCTGATCTCCAGGAAGCCGTCCGGGTCGCTCAGCGAGACGGGAGTGCCCCCGGCGATGGCGTAGTTCACGCCGACGGCGAGGGTGCCGACACCCAGGGTGGCGACCAGGGCGTTGACGCCCAGCACGGTCACCACGAAGCCGTTGAGGAGGCCGATGAGGATGCCGACGAGGATCCCGGACAGGATCGCCACGGGGATCGACAGGTCGTGCCGCACGATGACCGTGCACGCGACGACCCCGGCGAGGCTGGCGGTGTTGCCGATGCTGAGGTCGAACTCCCCGGTGACGAGGGTGAAGGTGAGGCCCATCGCGATCACGGCGGACAGGGCGCTCTGGTTGAGGATGTTGACCACGTTGTTGCCGGTGGCGAAGGTGTCGGGCTTGAGCGCCGACATCACCAGCACCAGGGCGGCGAGCATCATCAGGGCGCCGTACCGGCCGAGGAGGAGCCAGAGCTGTGCCGAGCGTGGCTGCTGCACCAGCGCGGGCTGGATGGTCGTCGCGGTCATGACGTCTCCTGTTCGTCGATGGGGGTGAAGCACAGCTCGGTGAGGCGGTTCTTCGTCGCGGCGGTCCGCTCGACCGATGCGACGACGGTCCCGGCACGCACCACGACCACGCGGTGGCAGATCGCGAGCTCGTCGAAGTCGCTGGAGATGACCAGCACCGAGCAACCGGAGGCAGCGAGGTCGCCGATGATCCGGTAGATGTCGGCACGCGCGCCCACGTCGACGCCCACGGTGGGTTCGTCGAGGATCAGCACACGAGGCTCGGTGCGGACGTACTTCCCCAGCACGACCTTCTGCTGGTTGCCGCCGCTGAGCGAGTGGACCGGGTCCCTGGACGACCTGGCCTTCACGCCGAACCGCTTGATGAGCGACCTCGAGACCCTGCGCGCCGACCGAGGCCGGAAGAGGGCAGCGCCGCGCCGAGCCGCGCCCAGCTCAGCCATCTGGAGGTTGTCCTCGATGCTGTCGGACAGCACGAGCCCCTGGCTGCGGCGCTCCTCCGGGACGAGGCAGATCCCGCGCCGGATGGCCTCGTGGGGACTGCGCACGGCGTAGGGCTCCCCGTCGAGCACGACCGTGCCGCTGGTGGCGGCGTCCGCGCCGATCAGCAGTCGCGCGAGCTCGGTGCGGCCGGATCCGACGAGTCCCGCAATGCCGAGGACTTCGCCCTCGTGCAGGTCGAGGTCGATCCCGTTCACCAGGGGCGCCCGCGACAGGCCGCGCACGGCGAGCCGGACCCGCTCCCCGGGCGGGTGCGTGGGGCCCTGGCTCTCGATGGACTCGACCTCTCGCCCGGCGATGTGGCGGGTCAGGGTGTGGACGTCGAGGGTGTCGGACTCGAAGGTCCCGACCAGTCGCCCGTTGCGCAGGACGCAGATGTCGTCGGTGACCCGCAGCACCTCCTCGAGCCGGTGCGAGATGTAGAGGAGGCCCACCCCGTTGCCGGTGAGCTGCTCGATGACCGCGTAGAGCCGTTCTGCCTCCTCCTCGGTGAAGGACGCGGTGGGCTCGTCGAGGGCCACCACCTTCGCCGGCCGCATCAGTCCTCGCGCCAGCGACAGCATCCACCGCTCCGCGACGGGCAGCCGGTCGACAGGCACGTCCAGCACCAGCGGGTGACCGAGCATGTCCGCGACCTCTGCGGCCCGCGCACGCACGCGTCGTTCGTCGACCAGGCCCAGTCGGCTGGCGGAGTGACCGAGCGCGAGGTTCTGCACGCCGGTGAACTTCGGCACCAGGTTGAGCTCCTGGTGGACGAAGCTCAGCCCGAGCGCGGTCGCCGCGCGCGGGCTGTCGATGCGGACCTCCCGTCCGTCGAGCAGGATCCGGCCGGAGTCGGCCTGCTCGACGCCTGCCAGGATCCGCACCAGCGTCGACTTCCCGGCGCCGTTGGCCCCGCACAGCCCGAGCACGGTGCCGGGCCGAAGGCGGACCGAGGCGTCCTCCAGCGCGACCGCGCCGCCGAAGCGCTTGGAGATCCCCTCCATCGCCAGGCTCACCCCGTGCGTCACGGGCGCGTCCGACGCGTGCCCCGGCTCGCGCACGGCGAGGTCGTGCATGCCCACCTCGCTCGTCACTGGACCGCGCCCGGGTACTTCTCGGCGAACGACGCGTAGGTCTCCGAGGTGACCAGCACCGCCGGGATGGGGATCACGCTCGGTTCGGCATCGGTGCCCTGCTCGATCACCTCGGGCGTGCGCTCGGCTGCGGTCCTCCCGGCAGCCGCGACGTCGATGAAGGACACCGCCCGGATGTCACCCGACTCGACGGCGTGCAGTGCCGCCGACGTGCCGTTGATGCCGTAGACGAGGACGTCCTGGCGCCGCTCCTGTCGCAGGGCGCTGACCGCGCCCAGTGCCGCCTCGTCCAGGCAGCCGACGACGGCCAGCGGGCCGCTGCCGGCCGGGTGCTCGGCCAGCCAGGCGTGGATGAACTGCGTGGCCGCCTCCACGTGGCCCGGGATCGGCACCTCCTTGCGGGTGACCTCGATGCCCGTGCCCGCGACCAGCTCCATGAGCTCGGCCTCCCGTCCCATGCACGGCGGGCCCTGGTTGTTGCCGAAGAACAGCAGGTCGCCCTCTCCGTCGAGGTCCTCGAGGAGCATCTCGAAGATCTCGGTCGCGGTCGGGCGACCGGCGTCCATGTCGACGACGACACCGTCCGCGGGCCCGCCGGCGAAGGAGATGACCGGGATGCCCGCGGCACTCGCGGCACGGATCCCGGCGGTCAGGGACTCGCTGGGGAAGACGGTGGCGACGATGACGTCGACCCCCTTCTGGACGAAGTCGTTCATGGCGCTGATCGCCTTGTCGACCGAGCCCTGCGGGTCGACCTTGGTCACCTCCCAGCCCTGGTCGTCGGCGTGGTCGAGGTAGGCCCGGAGCGCTGTCTCGCTCGTCTCCTCGCTCGAGGAGAACTGGACGACGCCGATCGAGTACGCCGGGTCGTCACCCCCTCCGGTGTCCCCGCAGGCCGACGCGACGGTGGGCACCACCGCCAGCAGCGCCACTCCTCGCGCGATTCTCCGAATGATCATCGGTCCTCCTCAGGACTGGTGACGGCCGGGGCCGGTTGTCGGGTCGGCCCCGCGCAGCGGAGCCGACCGGAGGCACGCCCCGAGCACGCCGCATCGGCGCGGCGAGCACGGCGCGGGCGTCGAGCCGGCGTCGCACGCCTCGCCGTCGAGGCTGGCCGGCTTGATCAGCGGTGGGCCGGCGCTCCCTGCGTCGCCGCCGCGGTTGTGTTTCACCGCACATTAGTTGAGACTGGCGTCAACTTCAAGTAATCCTTGGGGGCATCCGAGACCGATTGCGCCGGGCAGCCAGGCGCACCCACTGACAGGGGTCCGTTGTGCCAGGTGCGCTCGACCACCAGGAGACCGTTCTCGCCGAGCGACGGGGCGCCGTCGCAGTGCTCACCCTCAACCGCCCGGCGCGGCTCAACGCGTGGACCGACGAGCTCGAGCGGCGCTACTTCGGGCTGCTCGACGAGGCGGAGGACGACCCCGACGTCCGGGCTGTCGTGGTCACCGGCGCCGGCCGCGGGTTCTGCGCCGGGGCCGACCTGGCCGACCTCACCACCGTCAGCCGGGACGGCGCGAGCGCACTGCCCGAGCCCGCCGCACCCCGGCACCGTCCCCTGCTCCTGCGCAAGCCGCTCATCGCCGCGATCAACGGCGCCGCCGCCGGCCTGGGCCTGGTCGAGGCGCTCTACTGCGACGTCCGTTTCGCCGCCCCGGACGCCAAGCTCACGACGGCGTTCGCGCGCAGGGGCCTGATCGCCGAGTACGGGATCGCCTGGTTGCTCCCCCGCATCGTCGGGCCGGGCCGCGCGCTCGACCTCCTGCTCTCCGCACGGATCGTGGACGGGCGGGAGGCCGCAGCCATCGGACTGGTCGATCGCCTCGTCGAACCGGCCCACCTGCTCGACGCCGCGGTGGACTACGCGCAGCAGCTCGCGGACCACTGTTCGCCCACCTCGATGCACCTCATCAAGACCCAGGTGCACAGGGCGCTCGACAGCGACTTCGAGTCCGCCGCGACCGAGGCCCACCGACTCATGCTCGACTCCTTCGCCGCACCCGACTGCGAGGAGGGCGTGGCCAGCCACCTCGAAGGACGACCGCCCGTCTTCCCCGGCCTGGCGCCGCTGGGCCGCTAGCACCCACCGACCCGACACCCCCGCAACCGCACGCGGTCCGGCCTCGCCGCCCTCCGCACCCATCCCGTCCCGTCCCGTCGAGGAGAGATCCGATGTCACTGCCCACGTTGCTCGAAGGCCGCCTGTCCGTCCCGGTCGTCGCCTCCCCGCTGTTCATCTGCTCCGGTCCGGAGCTGGTGGTCGCGCAGTGCAAGGCGGGGGTGGTCGGTTCCTTCCCCGCCCTGAACGCGCGCCCGGCCTCGCTGCTGGACGACTGGCTGGACCAGATCGAGGAGGAGCTCGCGGCGTACCAGCGGACCCACCCGGACGCCGTCGTCGCGCCGTACGCCGTCAACCAGATCGTGCACCGCTCCAACGACCGGCTGGAGGAGGACATGGCGCGCATCGTGGAGCACCGGGTGCCGATCGTGATCACCTCGCTCGGGGCGCGCCCGGAGATCAACGACGCCGTGCACTCCTACGGCGGGCTCGTGCTGCACGACGTGATCGACGACCGGTTCGCCCGCAAGGCGGTCGAGAAGGGTGCCGACGGCCTCATCGCCGTGGCCGCCGGCGCCGGCGGGCACGCCGGCACGTTGTCGCCGTTCGCGCTCGTGCAGGAGATCCGGCGCTGGTTCGACGGCCCGTTGCTCCTGTCCGGCGCCATCGCCCACGGCAGCTCCGTCCTCGCCGCGCAGGCGGCCGGAGCCGACCTGGCCTACGTCGGGTCCGCCTTCCTGGCCACCGACGAGGCCAACGCCCGCCCCGAGTACAAGCAGATGATCGTCGAGAGCACCGCCGCCGACATCGTCTACTCCAACCTCTTCACCGGCGTGCACGGCAACTACCTGCGCGGCAGCATCGCAGCCGCGGGCCTGGACCCGGACGACCTGCCGGTCTCCGACCCCTCCACCATGGACTGGGGCTCGGGAGGCACCACCGACGCCAAGGCATGGAAGGACATCTGGGGCTGCGGCCAGGGCATCGGCGCGGTCGACCGGACCGTGCCGGTCGCCCAGCTCGTCGAGCGCCTCGCCCGCGAGTACGACGAAGCGGCCGGCCGGCTCGCGATGCTCAGCGCCTGACCACAGCAGTCGGCGGCGACCCATTGCCCCTCACCGCGCCGCTCTCTAAACTTGGCGTCAACTTCAACTTAGGAGAGCGATGAGCACGACCGACCTCTTCACCGACCCACGACTGGCCGCCCGGCTCGCTGAGGAGCTCGCTGCGGACGCGCGCTGGCGTGCAGACGCTCGGTGGCTCGCCGGCACGATCGAGCTGCGCCACGACCACGGCAGTCTGACCGTCCGATCCATCCCCTGCGAGCCCCCGCAGGTGGCGCAGGGCGCTCCCGAGGGCGGCGCCGACTTCGTCGTCGAGGCCGGTGCCGACACATGGTCGTCGCTGCTGGCCGGCGAGGCCGACTTCCTCTCCGGCGGCCCGGCCGGCACGGTCACCACCCACGGTGATCCCGTCGCGACCATGCACGAGCTGCGCACGCTGCACAACACGCTGCTGGCCCTGCGCCGCCTGGCCGGCACACCGACGCCCGCGCCGTCCCCCGCCCCCGAGCCCACCTCGACCGAGGTCCGCGGCCGCTACGTCGACGTGGACGGCCTGCGGGTCCACGTGGAGGAGACCGGCGACGGCGTACCGGTCCTGTGCCTGCACGCCGCCGGCCAGGACACTGTGATGTACCGCCACGTGCTCACCGGTCTGGCCGACCGCTTCCGGGTGATCGCGGTCGACGCGCCGGGCCACGGCAAGTCCCTCCCCCCTCCGGGTGGGCGATTCACCAGCACCACGGAGCTCGCGGCCTTCGCCGAGCGGCTGATCGAGGTGCTCGAGCTCGATCTGCCGGTCGTCCTCGGCTGCTCGATGGCAGGGAACACCGTGCTGGAGCTGGGCGCTCGTCGCCCTGACGCCTACCGTGCGATCGTCTCGGCCGAGGGCGCGGCCCACACGCCCTCGCTGGACGAGTTCACCCTCGACATGATCACCACCCACGCCGCGGTCGTGCTCGAGCCGTTCGCGCGATCGCTCACCGGTCGCCGGACCCCGCCGGACCGCGCCGAGGAGGTCGTCTGGCAGCTGTGCCGGGCAGCGCCGTGGATCGCGCAGGGAGACCTGACCGGCTACGCCGCCTTCGACCTGCGCGACCGGCTCGCCGACATCGCCGCACCCACCCTGCTCCTGCGAGGCAGCGACGACTGGCTGGTCGATGCCAAGAAGGTGGCCGCCACCGCGGCCGGGATCGGCGACGTCGAGGTCGTCACGCTCGACGGCACCGGTCACTACCCGATGATCGAGAACCCGGTCGAGTTCAACGCGGCCGTGCGCGCCTTCCTCGACCGGGTGCTCGACCGGTGAGCACGGGCCCGCACCCGCCGGCCACCCGCGTCGAGCTGGTCGAGACCAACGGCATCCGGCTCAGCACCCTCGTCGCGGGCACCGGTCCCCCGGTCCTGCTCGCCCACGGCTTCCCGGAGCTCGGCCACTCGTGGCGCCACCAGGTCACGGCCCTCGTCGCGGCCGGCTACCAGGTGGTCGTGCCCGACATGCGCGGGTACGGCGACAGCGACCGTCCTGACGACGAGGCGGCCTACGGCGTCGAGCAGGTCGCAACCGACCTGGCCGGGCTGCTCGACGCCCTCGGGCACGAGCGGGCCGTCCTGGTCGGCCACGACTGGGGTGCCGCCGCAGCGTGGGCCACCGCGGTCCTGCACCCGGACCGGGTCCGCGCGGTCGTGGGACTGAGCGTCCCGCACGGACCGCCGGCCGCCGTACCGCCCACGGAGGTGCTGCGCCGGCGGCTGGGCGACGACTTCTACATGATCTGGTACCAGGAGCCGGGGCGGGCCGAGGGTGCGCTCTCGGGAGACCTGCGCCGCACGTTCACCGGCCTCTTCGCGGAGGCGCCCGGTTGCCTGCACGCGCGAGCCCACGACGCCGCCCTGCCCGAGTGGATCGATCCGGACGACCTCCAGGTCTACCTCGACGCCTACGAGCGCACGGGCTTCGCGGGCGGACTGCGCTACTACCGCAACATCGACCGGAACTGGGAGCTCGCCCGCGCCCGGGGCCACCACGTCCACCAGCCCGCGATGTTCGCCACCGGCGCCGACGACCTGGTCCGCCGGTTCCAGCCGGCCGACCGCCTCGCCGAGAGCTGCACCGACCTACGCGGCCACCACGTCGTCCCGCAGGCGGGGCACTGGCTCCAGCAGCAACGCCCGGACGAGGTCAACGCGCTCCTGCTGCGCTTCCTCGAGGGTCTCGACTGAGGCTGGTCCGACCTGCGCAGCAGGGGCCTGCCGCCCGGGGCGCCGCTCGGTCGACCGACGCCCCGGGGGGCTCACGAGAAGTGCCGGCGCACGTTGGCGACGAGCATCGTCTCGAGCTGGGCCTCGGTCACGCCCTTCTCGAGCAGGGCCGGCAGGACGTCACGCGGGATGTGGACGTAGTTCCAGTTCGGCAGCGCGGCAACCAGCTGGTCCTCCGGCACGAAGTCCATGAAGCAGTGCGCGTCGTGCGAGAGCACGATGCTCTCGGCATAGCCGCGCCTGACCAGCTCGACGATCACGTCGATCCGCCGCTCGGTGTCCATCCACGGGTCCAGCCCGAAGCGGTCCATCCCCAGCAGAGAGCCCGCGTCGGCGAGCTGCACGAGGTAGTCCAGGTCGTCGCTGTCACCGGAGTGACCGACGATGACCTTGCGCAGGTCGACACCCTCGTCGGCGAGCACCTTCTGGGCCACGAGACCGGACTGGGTGGCGGCGTTCGTGTGGACCGTGATCGGCGCCCCCGTCTGCACGCTCGCCTGGCCGACCGCCCGCATCACGCGCTCGACCCCGGGGGTGAGACCCGGTTCGTCGATGGCGCACTTGAGGAAGGCTGCTCGCACGCCGGTGTCCGCGATGCCCACGGTGAGGTCCTTGACGAAGAGCTCGGTCAACGGCTCGGGTCCGTCGAACATCAGGCCCGGACCGCGGTAGTGGAACTGGTGCGGCACGTCGTTGAACGTGTAGAGACCGGTCGCGGCGAGGATCTGCAGCGACGTGCGCTCGGCGATCCGCTGGATGCGAGGGATGTAGCGGCCCAGCCCGAGGACGGTCGGGTCCATGATCGTGTCGAACCCAAGGCCACGAAGCTCCTCGAGGGCGGCGACGGCGCGCTCGACCTGCTCCTCCTCGTCCCAGTCGTCCTGGTAGTTGATCCGGTACTCCTCGCCCAGCACGAACACGTGCTCGTGGACCAGCGTCCGGCCGAGGTCGTCGAGGCCGATCTCCCCGGTGATCGTTGGGATGGTGGTCATGCTTCCTCCTGCGTGGTGTGCGGTGCGCGGGGGCCGCGCCCGGTGTGGTCGTCCTTCGGCACGCCGACGGCGTTCAGCCAGAGCTGGGTGATGGTGGCGGCGACGCCATCGAGGTTCCAGTCCTCCTCCAGGGCCAGGGCCAGGTAGGCCATCCGGCTGGTCATGCC
The DNA here is from genome assembly GCF_007829375.1 of Nocardioides sp. J9. Lineage (NCBI taxonomy): Bacteria > Bacillati > Actinomycetota > Actinomycetes > Propionibacteriales > Nocardioidaceae > Nocardioides > Nocardioides sp. J9. Next base: position 45,388 of record NZ_VLJQ01000035.1, read on the forward strand.
GGCCAGCGCCCGGGCCGTCATCAACGGGTCGAGCGTGGGGTCGGCGTACCCGTGGTCCTGCATCCATGCGATCCGCCGGGCGCTGCGCTCGGCGAAGGCGCGCGAGCGGGCGAGGCGGAGCTCGCGGAAGGCCGGGTCGATCGTGGCCACCTGCTCGAGCAGCTTCATCAGCCTCGCGTTGCGGCCGTAGGCGTCCAGGTAGGCGCGGTTGGCAGCGGCGATGATGGCCGCGGAGTTCCCCGGGTCGGCGTCGACGTGCGGCATGCCCGGATGCATCATGTCGTCCTGGGCCGCATGGAGGACGGCCGTGAGCGCCTCCTCCTTGCTCTCGAAGTAGGTGTAGAAGGTCCCGGTGGAGCACCGCGCCTCGCGGGTGATGTCGGAGAGGCGGGCGTCGATGAAGCCGTCCCGCTCGAAGACCCGCCGCGCGGCCGCGACCAGCGCCTCCCGGGTGCGGACCCCGCGAGCGGTGCTGGGCTGCTCGCCGACCTGGCCGTCGCCGACGAGGGGCGGTACCGCACCCTCGTCGGCGGCGTCGTCGTCGATCGTGGTGACGATCTCGCTCACTTGACCGCTTCGGGATGGGTCGTGGCGAACTCGTCGTAGGTGTCCTCGGTGACCAGGAAGGTCGGCAGCGGGACGTCACGGGCGTCGGCGCCCGGGCCGGCCTCGATCACCGCCGGCGTCTGCTCGGCGAGGTCGCGGCCGACCCCGAAGGCGTCGGCGAACGCGGTCGCCCTCATGTCGCCATCCCGGACGGCCCGCACGGCCGCCGGGGTCCCGTTGATGCCGTAGACGAGGACGTCGTCGCGATCGGCCTGGCGCAGCGCGCTGACCGCGCCGAGCGACGGGTCGTCGAAGCAGCCCCAGACCGCGAGTGGCCCGCTCCCCTTCGGCCGGTCGGCCAGCCAGCCCTGGGCGATGCGCGTGCCGGCCTCGACCTGGCCGGGGATGGGCACCTCCTCGCGGGTGACCTCGATGTCGGTCCCGTCGAGGGCGTCCATGAGCTGCTCCTCGCGGCCGACGCAAGGCAGGCCTGCGGAGTACCCGAGCACGAGGACCTCACCCGAGCCGCCGAGGTCATCGATGAGCAGGTCCGAGATCTCCTCCGCGTTGGGGCGTCCGGCGTCGGCGCTCATCGGGACGCCCTCGGCCGTGCCGCCGACGATCGAGATCACGGGGATGTCCCCAGCGCTCGCCGCCCGGACGCCCGCCGTGAGGGAGTCGCTCGGGAAGACGGAGACCACGATCGCGTCCACGCCCTTCTCCACGAAGTCGTTCATGGCGCTGATCGCCCGGTCGACCGACCCCTGCGGATCGACCTTGCTGTACTCCCAGCCCTGCTCCTCGGCGTACTCCACGTAACCGCGGATCACGGTCTCCGTCGTCTCGTCGCTCGACGAGAACTGGACAATGCCGATGGTGTAGCGCTCGTCGGCACCTTCCTCCGCCGACGATTCGCCGCCGCAGGCGGCGACGACCAGCGAGAGCGCCGTCAACGACAGGCCGGCAGCCAGCCTTCGAGACATCATGGGAACCTCCTTCTCAGCGCACGGGGCGCTGTTGTGCGTCGGGCCGCTCGGGTAGGCCCGATCACGTCGTGGACTCCTGCAGGCCGCGCGAGATCGCGTCGCGATCGATCGCCCGCTTCAGGATCTTTCCGGTGGCGCCGCGGGGCAGCTCCTCGACGAACGAGAAGAGCCGCGGCACCTTGTACGCCGAGAGCCGCTCCTTGGCCCAGGTGCGGATGTCCTCGCCGCTGACCCGCGCACCGTCCGCGCGCACCACCACCGCCGCGATCTCCTCGCCGTAGTGGCGGTCGGGCACGCCCACCACCGCGACCTCGACGATGTCGGGGTGCTCGTAGAGGACCTCCTCGACCTCGCGGGGGTAGACGTTGTAGCCCCCGCGGATGATCAGGTCCTTCGCCCGGTCGACGATCGTCAGGTAGCCGTCGGCGTCGAGGTGCCCGAGGTCGCCGGTGTCGAGCCAACCGTCGCAGAGGTCCGCCGCCGTCGCCTCGGGCCGGTTCCAGTAGCCCTTCATCAGGGTCGGGCCGGACAGGAAGACCCGGCCGACCTCGCCCGGCGGCACGGGGGAACCCTCGGTGTCACGCACCTCGACCCGGAGCGACGGCAGCGCGAGGCCGACGGTGCCCGGCCGGTGCGGCAGGTGGATGTCGCTGAAGGTGCCGGCTCCCGTGGTCTCGGTCAGGCCGTAGCCCTCGAGGATCGTGCAGGAGAAGCGGCCCTCGAAGGCCTTGATCACCTCGGCGGGCAGGGAGGCCCCGCCGGACCCGGCGAGGCGCAGGTCGGCGAAGTCCTCGGCACCGAGCTCGTCGCTCGCGTGCAGCATCGCGTTCCACATCGTGGGGACGCCCAGGAGCACGCTCACCCGGTCGTCGCGGGTCAGGCGCAGCATCGCAGCAGGATCGAAGGGGGAGAGCAGTGAGAGCGAGGCGCCGGTCGACAGCGTGCTGTTCATGCAGACCGCCTGCCCGAACACGTGGAACAGCGGCAGTGCGGTCGCGACGCGGTCCGCTGCCGTCAGCCCGAGGGCCGGGACGAACGCCTCGACCGTGGCGACCAGGTTGCCGGCCGTGAGCTCGGCGCCCTTGGGGCGGCCCGTCGTGCCGGAGGTGTAGAGGATCAGCGCGGTGTCGTCGGCCGAGTGCTCGTGGGGGCGGGCGACGGCGGGACCGGCCGGCGGACGGCCGGCGGGGAGCTCCCAGAGCGGCAGGTTCCGCTCGGCAGTGGCCTCCCGCGCCGCTTCCGCGCACTCGTGCCACGCGATCACGAGCGAGGCACCGGAGTCGTCGAGCACGTAGCCGATCTCGTGCCCCGTCGACATGGTGTTCATCGTGATGACGGTGATCCCTGCGGCGTGGAGGCCGTAGTAGGTCGGCACGAACTCCGGCACCGACGGCGCGATCAGGACCACCCGGTCGAGCGGCGCGAGACCCGCCTCACGGACAGCGCCGGCCACGCGTGCACTGGCCTCCCGCAGCTGCCCGTAGGTCTGCGCGACGGGGCTGCGCACCGCCAGCCGATCGGGATCGGTGTCGGCATGGCTCCAGACAGCGGCCGCGATGTTGACCATGGGTCTCCTCCGTGTGACGTGGAACACTGGCTCGCCGCACCGTAGTTGAAACCGGACTCAAGTTCAAGGGCGAATCGGCGCCGGTCCGGTCCCGCGGGCGAGACGTCGGGAGGAGATGCGAGAAGCGCCCGCGCCCCCGAGGGGGCACGGGCGCTCGGCAGCGCGACCTGGGTCGGTCAGCCGCGCTCGGGCTGCTGGAGCTTCAGCGCGTTGACCCAGATCTGGGTCAGGGTGGCGGCCAGCTCGTCGGTGTCCCAGTCCTCGCCGAGCACCCAGTTGGTGTAGGCGGCCCGGGCCACCATGCCCGAGAGGGCACCGGCGGCGAGCAGCGGGTTGAGGGTCGGGTCGGCGAGGCCTGCCGCCTGGAGGTCCTGGATCGCCCGCGCGTTGCGGCGCATGAAGGCGTCGGCGCGACGCTTGCGCATCTCGCGGAAGTCGTCGTCGATCGTCGCGACCTGCTCGAGCAGTCGCATCAGCTGGGCGTTGCGCTGGAAGGACTCGAGGTAGGCACGATTGCTGGCCTCGATCGCGCCGATCGGGTCGTGCTCGTTCAGCTCACGCACATGGGGGTGGAGCATCTCGTCCTCGAGCTCCTCGAGCACGGCCCGGAAGATCTCTTCCTTGCTGTCGAAGTAGGTGTAGAACGACCCCGAGGCCGTACCCGCCTCGGACGTGATGTCGGCCAGCCGTGCGTCGAGGTAGCCGTCACGCTCGAACACCGTGCGCGCCGCCTGCACCAGGCGGGCGCGGGTACGCGCCCCACGGGCTGTGCGCGGGGGCACGCGTTCCGGCGCCGCAGGGCCCTTACGGGGCGATGCCTCCCGTGCCATCCGTACTCCTCGTCGGCTCGTCGTTCCCGTCGACACGCGTCTGCCGGACCGGCCCGGCGGCCGCCACTTTATCGCTCGACCAGTGTGCCAAGGCGCCGCGCCTGCGAGCCGTGCGACTCGTGGCCCACTCAGCCGACCGGCACGACCCGGGCCACCGACTCCGCGACGCACACCGGCCGGTCGCCGCCCTCGCGCTCGAAGGTCTGTCGCGACCGCAGCTGGATCCCGCCAGCGACCGCGTCCACCTCGAGCAGGCGCCAGGTCATCCGGACCCGCGACCCGACCGGCAGCGGCGCCGGGAAGCGCACCCGGTCGTAGCCGTAGTTGAGCCCGTGGGCGAAGCCTTCCAGCGAGACCAGCTCGTAGAACAGCGCCGGGCCGAGCGAGAGCGTGAACAGGCCGTGGGCGATGGTCCCGCCGAGCGGGGAGGCCGCGGCGCGCACGGGGTCGACGTGGATCCACTGCCGGTCCTCGGTCACGTCCGCGAACACCGTGACCGCCGCCTGGTCGACCGGACGCCAGCCGGTCGGCCCGATCTCCACGCCCACCAACGCCAGCAGGTCGCTGAGGTTGGCCGGTCGGAGCGGGTACGTGTGCTGCGTCATAGTTGCCTCCAACTTGAAATTGAGATTAACTTCAAGTTAGCAACCTGATCCCGCCGCCACCACCCCTGGAGTGCCGATGTCCTTCTACGAGACCTCCGAGCGCGCGAAGAAGTACCAGGAGGAGCTCCTGGACTTCATGGACGCGCACGTCTACCCCGCCGAGTCCGTCTACGAGGAGCAGATGGCGGCGTCCGGCGACCCGCACCACCACCCCCAGGTCCTGGAGGACCTGAAGGCCGAGGCCCGGCGCCGCGGGCTGTGGAACCTCTTCCACCCGGACCCCGCCTGGGGCCCCGGCCTGACCAACTTCGAGTACGCGCCGCTGGCCGAGATCATGGGGCGCTCGCCCCGTCTGGCGCCGGAGGCGTGCAACAGCAACGCACCCGACACCGGCAACATGGAGGTGCTGACCCGGTTCGGAACGCCCGAGCACCAGGAGCGGTGGCTCAAGCCACTGCTGGCCGGAGAGATCCGGTCGGCCTTCGCCATGACCGAGCCCGCCGTGGCGAGCTCCGACGCGACCAACATCGAGCTGCGCATGGTCCGCGACGGCGACGAGTACGTCCTCAATGGGCGCAAGTGGTTCGCGTCGAACGCCCTGCACAAGAACTGCCGCGTCCTGATCGTCATGGGCAAGACCGATCCCGAGGCCGCGCGCCACCGCCAGCAGTCGATGATGGTGGTGCCCATCGACGCCCCCGGCGTCACGCTGGTCCGCAGCCTGCCCGTGTTCGGCTACCACGACCGGGAGGGCCACGCCGAGATCCTCTTCGAGGACGTGCGCGTTCCGGTGACGGACCTCCTGTCCGGCGAGGGCGAGGGCTTCGCGATCAGCCAGGCCCGCCTCGGTCCCGGACGGATCCACCACTGCATGCGGGCGATCGGCACGGCCGAGCGGGCGCTCGAGCTGCTCTGCCGTCGCGCCCTGAGCCGTTCGACCTTCGGCCAGGCGGTCGCCGAACGGGCCAACATCCAGGACTGGATCGCCGAGGCTCGCATCGACATCGAGAAGTCCCGCCTGCTCACCATGAAGGCGGCGTGGATGATGGACACGGTCGGCAACCAGGCCGCCCGGATGGAGATCGCGGCGATCAAGGTCGACGCGCCGAGCATGGCGCTGCGCGTCGTCGACCGGGCGATCCAGGTCCACGGCGGGGGCGGGGTCAGCAACGACTTCCCCCTGGCGGAGTGGTGGGCGAACCTGCGCACCCTGCGCCTGGCCGACGGGCCCGACGAGGTGCACAAGCGGAGCATCGCCCACCAGGAGCTGGGCAAGCACCGCGACGCCAGCACGACCGCCGTCCGCCGGTGAGCGGGCTCCGCGGCCGCGTCGCGGTGGTGACCGGGGCCTCTCGCGGCATCGGCCTGGCCACCGTCCGCGCGCTCGCCGGCGCAGGTGCCGGCGTCGTCCTGACCTCCCGGACCGCCGAGGCAGCCCGAGCCTGCGTCGACCTGGTCCNCGGCCGCGTCGCGGTGGTGACCGGGGCCTCTCGCGCAGCCGTCGCGGCCGACCTGCCTCCGGGCGCCGGGACCGTGCTCGGGGTCGGCGCGCACGCCGCGGACGCCGAGGCAGCCCGAGCCTGCGTCGACCTGGTCCTCGAGAGGTTCGGGCGGCTGGACGTGCTGGTCAACAACGCCGGCACGAACCCGGCCCACGGGGCACTCGTCGGCGTCGACCACCCGCGATTCATGAAGACCGTCGACGTCAACGTCTGGGCACCGATCCTGTGGACCACCCTGGCGGTTCGGGCCTGGATGGGTGAGCACGGGGGCTCGGTCGTGCACACCGGCTCCGTGGGTGGCTTGTCCGTCACCCCCGGCCTCGGCGTCTACAACCTGACCAAGGCGGCCCTGCTCCACCTCACCCGGCAGCAGGCCGTCGAGCTCGCTCCGCGGGTCCGGGTCAACGCCGTGGCCCCCGGCGTGATCCGCACCCGCCTGTCAGAGGCGCTCTGGAAGGAGGACGAGTCCGGTGTCGGCGCCGCGACGCCCCTCGGGCGCATCGGTGAGCCGGAGGAGGTCGCCCAGGCCGTCCTCTTCCTCGCCTCCGACGCCTCGTCCTTCGTGACCGGCGAGACCCTGGTCGTCGACGGAGGCGCGCTGCTGGTCCCGAAGGCGACGGCCGATGACTAGCCGGATCCGTCCGTCCGACCCCGCCGGGGTACGCGCCTGGCTGACTGACCTCGGCTTGGCGCCCGTCGGCGACGTGACGCTCTCGCCGCTGGGCGCCGGGCAGTCCAACCTCACCTTCCGTGTGCACGACCGGACCGGCCACCAGTGGGTGCTGCGCATGCCGCCGGCCGGGCCCCACCTGGACTCCGCCCACGACGTCCTGCGCGAGGCGCGGATCATGTCGGCCCTCGGGCCGACCCCGGTGCCCGTGCCCCACGTGCACGGCACCCTCGAGGACCCGCCGGCCTTCCTGATGTCCTGCGTCGAGGGCGTCGTGCTCGACAGCAGGGCTGCTCTCGACGCCACCCCGCACGAGGTCCGCCGGACGATCGGGCTCTCCCTGGTGCGCACCCTGGGCGCGGTCCATGCCGTCGACCTCGACGCCACCGGCTTGAGCACGCTGGCCAGCCACGCACCGTACGCCGAGCGACAGCTCCGGCGCTGGACACGGCAGTGGGAGGCGTCGCGCACCCGGGACCTGCCGACCCTCGACGCCCTCACCGAACGCCTGCGCGCGGCCGTACCACCCCAGCGGGAGACGACGCTGGTCCACGGCGACGGCCACGTCCTCAACGTCGTGACGGCCCCCGGGACCGGCGAGGTGGTGGCCCTTCTCGACTGGGAGCTGAGCACCCTCGGCGAGCCGCTCGCCGACCTCGGCACCCTGCTGGCCTACTGGCCGCAAGCCGGTGAGCCGGCGATGCAGCACCTCGCACCCTCCCAGCACCCCGGCTTCGCGACCCGTGACGACCTGGTCGAGGCCTATGCGACGGCCACCGGTCGGGACGTGGACGGAGTCGGCTTCTGGCACGTGCTCGGACTCTGGAAGGTCGCGATCATCGCCGAGGGAATCCTGCACCGCGCCCAGGCCGAGCCCGCACCCGCTGCGCAACACGAGTTTCCCCGCGAACGCATCGACGTCCTGGTCGAGCACGCCCACCAGGTGGCCACCGACGCGGGATTCTGAGCCGGCCACACGGGCCGGCCACGACGAAGGGAACACCCCTCATGCCCACCACTGCGCGAGTCGCGATCGTCACCGGCGGAGCCCGGGGCATCGGCGCCGCCATCGCCCGCCGACTCTCGCACGACGGCCACGCGGTCGCCGTGCTCGACCTCGACGCCACGGCGGCCCAACCGCTCGTCGACGAGATCTCCGGGACGGGCGGCAAGGCCCTCGCCGTCGGAGCCGACGTCACCGACGAGGCCGCGGTCGCCGCTGCGGTCGCCCAGGTCACCGCCGATCTCGGCGCCCCGACGGTGGTGGTCAACAACGCCGGCATCCTGCGGGACAACCTGCTGTTCAAGATGACGCTCGACGACTGGGACCAGGTGATGTCGGTCCACCTCCGCGGAGCCTTCCTGGCGACCCGCGCGGTCCAGGGCCACATGGTCGAGGCCGGGTTCGGACGGATCGTCAACCTCTCCAGCACCTCCGCCCTCGGCAACCGCGGCCAGTCCAACTACTCCGCGGCCAAGGCCGGCCTGCAGGGGTTCACCCGCACCCTCGCGATCGAGCTCGGCCGGTACGGCGTCACCGCCAACGCGGTCGCGCCCGGATTCATCGAGACCGACATGACCCGTGCCACCGCGGCCCGGATGGGGCTCGACTTCGAGGAGCTGTCCCGCACCGTCGTCGCGGGCATCCCCGTCGCCCGGGCCGGACGACCCGAGGACGTGGCCGCCGCGGTCGGCTACCTCGCCAGCGAGGAGGCCGGGTTCGTGTCCGGCCAGGTCCTGTACGTCGCCGGCGGACCGACGGCCTGAGGGGAGCAGGGACATGCGAGAAGCAGTGATCGTCTCGACGGCGCGCACCCCCATCGGCAAGGCCTACCGCGGCGCCTTCAACGACACCTCCGCCCAGACGCTCGCCGGGCACGCGATCCGGCACGCCGTCGAGCGCGCCGGCCTCGAGGGGCCCGAGGTGCAGGACGTCGTGCTCGGCGCGGCCATGCAGCAGGGAACGACCGGCTTCAACGTCGCCCGGCAGGCCGCCCTGCGCGCCGGCCTGGGCGTCGGCGTACCCGGCATGAGCGTCGACCGGCAGTGCGCGTCGGGCCTGATGGCGATCGCCACGGCGGCACGGCAGATCGTCCACGACGGCATGGAGGTCGTCGTCGGCGGGGGCGTGGAGTCCATCTCCCTGGTGCAGGACGAGCACATGAACCAGCATCGCGCCGAGGATGCGTGGCTGGTCGAGAACGTGCCCGACGTCTACCTGCCGATGCTCCGCACCGCCGAGGTCGTGGCTCGCAGGTACGCCGTGAGTCGCGAGGCCCAGGATGCCTTCGCCCTGGAGTCGCAGCGCCGCACGGCGGCCGCCCAGCTCGGCGGGCTCTTCGACGAGGAGATCGTCCCCCTTCCGACCGTGCAGCGGGTGCGCGAGGCCGACGGCAGCGTCACGATGCGCGAGGTCACCCTCGTCGCCGACGAGGGCAACCGGCCCACGACCAGCGCCGAGGGCCTGGCCGCACTGAAGCCGGTGCTCGATGTCGGGGCCGCGTCGGTCACGGCAGGCAACTCCTCGCAGCTGTCCGACGGAGCTTCGGCCTCGGTGCTGATGGAGGCCGGGGAGGCGTCGCGCCGCGGGCTGGAGCCACTCGGTGTCTACCGCGGCATCGCCGTCGCAGGCTGCCGGCCCGACGAGATGGGCATCGGCCCGGTCTTCGCCATCCCCCGGTTGCTCGAGCAGCACGACCTCAAGGTCGACGACATCGACCTGTGGGAGCTGAACGAGGCGTTCGCCTGCCAGGTCGTCCACTGCCGCGACGAGCTCGGCATCGACCCCGACCGGCTCAACGTCAACGGGGGCGCGGTCTCCATCGGGCATCCGTACGGCATGACGGGCGCGCGCCTGGTCGGTCACGCCCTCCTGGAGGGGCGCCGCCGGGGGGCACGGCACGTGGTCGTCACGATGTGCGTCGGGGGCGGCATGGGCGCCGCCGGGCTGTTCTCGCTGCGCTGAACGAGCCACGCCGGAACGCGGCCGGCACTCCCCTGCAGGAGTGCCGGCCGCGTGCGTCTCACCCGGCGCGCTGACGGCGCGGCTGGTGCTAGTCGACGACGGCGGTCGCCAGGATCTCCACGAGCACGTCGGGCTCGAACAGCGAGACCACCTCGATGAGGGACGCGGGGGGCGCCGTGACCCCGAGCTCCTCGGTGGCGCGGTTGATGCCGGCCACGAGGGGCTCGAACTTCTCCGCCGACCAGTCGACGACGTAGAAGGTCAGCCGGACCACGTCGGCGAAGGTCGCCCCGGCTGCCTCGAGCGCCACGGCGATGTTGCGGTACGCCTGCTCCACCTGGCCGGCGAGGTCACCGGTGGCCACCGGCGCACCCGTCGCGTCGCGAGCGATCTGCCCGGCGACGTACACGTGCCGGGTGCCGCTGGCGATCGCGACGTGGTGGTAGGCGCCGACCGGCGGCTCGGCCAGGCCGGGCGGGTTGATGAGCGTGACGGGCATGGGATCTCCTCGTTTCAGCGGAACTTTCCTCCACTTTAGTTGAGACCGACGTCAAGTTCGACTATGGTGCAGGTCACACCCGTTCCTCTGACGACAGGAAGCGAAACGATGGTCGACGAGAACCTCCGCGACACCGGCGAGACAGACCTGCCGGTCGTCGTGTGCCTGCACTCCCTCTTCCTCGATGCGTCGTCCTTCGACGACCTGGTCGAGGCCGGTCGCGGCCGGTTCCGGTTCGTCCGGCCGACCTTCCTCGGCCAGGGCGAACGCACCGACGAGGCGACCGCGACCGTGACCATGGACGAGGCGGCCAAGGACGTCGTGGCCACCCTCGAGGCGGCGGGCCTGAGCCGGTACGCACTGCTCGGGCAGTCGATGGGCGGCGACGTCGCGGTCCGCATCGCCGCTGCCCAGCCGGACGCCGTACAGGCCCTCGTCCTCGTCGGCAGCTCCGCCCGCCACGAGCCCGACGACCAGCGCGCGGCGTTCGGCGGCGTCTGCGACCAGATCGAGGCCAGCGGCTTCGACGAGGGCCTGCAGCAGGTCGTGCTCGAGATCATGCTCGGGGCCACCACTCGCGCCGACGCCGCCAAGGCGGACCTGGTGGATGCCTTCCGCCGGCAGATCGCCTCCCTGTCCCCCGGGCTGTGCCACGCGGCACGCGGCGTCGTCGAGCGCGAGGACGCCAGCGACCTGCTCGACGGGCTGCAGGTTCCCGCACTGGTCATCAACGGCACCGACGACGTCGCCCGCCCACCCGCCTGGACGGCGGACGTCGTCCGCCGGCTCCCCGACGTGCGGCACCACCAGCTCGACGGTGTCGGGCACAGCCCCACCCAGGAGGCTCCCGAGGTGGTGCAGTCGCTGCTCTTCGACTTCCTCGACGGAGTGCTGCGCAGCTGAGCACGGACCGCGCGGACGGGCACCCCGGACGACCATCTCTGCCACCTCACGTGCCACGGCCTGCCACCTCGCACGCCGAAGCTTGACACTTCGCGTGCCAGAACCTGCCACGTCGTGCGCTTTGATGGACGGGTGAGCAGGCGGCTGTGGCGACGGGGCCACCTCGGCAGCGATGCCGACCGGGCGGCCTTCCGCGCGCTGCACCAGGCCTCCCTCGCCTCCCCCGCGCTGCGCGAGGGCCTGACCAGCACCAGCGCGGAACGCGCGATCCGCCACCTGCGCACGCTGCTCGGCACGCCGGCACTGGCGATCACCGACACCGAGGCGGTGCTCGCCTGGGACGGCGACGGCGCCCACCACGCCGACCAGGCCGCCGAGGTCGGGCTGCTCGCGATCGAGAAGGGCAGCACCCGCACCGTCGACCGCTCGCAGCTCGGCTGCCAGCAACCGGGGTGCCCCGTGCGCACCGGCGTGGTCAGCCCCCTCGTCGTGGACGGCCGGGTGCTCGGCACGGTGCAGGCGTTCTCGCCGATCCCGACCGCCGGCCTGGTGCGCGCGACCGAGGAGGTCGCCGAGTGGGTGTCGGGGCAGCTGGAGCTGGCCGAGCTCGACGCCCACCGCAACCGGCTGATCGAGGCCGAGGTGCGGGCGCTGCGGGCGCAGATCAGCCCGCACTTCGTCTACAACTCGCTCAACGCGATCGCCAGCTTCGTGCGCACCGACCCCGACCGGGCCCGCGAGCTGCTGCTGGAGTTCGCCGACTTCACCCGCTACTCCTTCCGGCGCCACGGCGAGTTCACCACGCTCGCCGAGGAGCTGAACTCCATCGAGCGCTACCTGCTGCTGGAGCAGGCCCGCTTCGGTGACCGGCTCCAGGTCACGCTCAACGTCGCGCCCGAGGTGCTGCCGGTCGTCGTACCGTTCCTGTGCATCCAGCCGCTGGTGGAGAACGCCGTGCGGCACGGCCTCGAGGGCGCCGACCAGACCGGGAAGCTGACGATCGACGCCCACGACCGGGGCCACGAGGCGGTGATCGAGGTCGAGGACAACGGCGTCGGCGAGGACCCCGAGAAGGTGCGCCGGGCCCTGGCCGGCGACGCGGCCCTCGACTCGGTGGGCCTGGGCAACGTGGACGCCCGGCTGCGCGCGACCTTCGGCGACGACTACGGTCTCGTCGTGGAGACCGCGCCGGGAGCAGGGACGAAGGTGATCGTGCGGGTGCCGAAGTTCGCGCCCGGCGTCAGCGTCAGCGGTGTCGGCGGGATGCGCTCGTGAGCGGCCTGCGCGTCCTGGTCGTCGACGACGAGCGGCCGGCGCTCGACGAGCTGACCTACCTGCTCGACGCCGACCCCCGCGTGGCCGAGGTGGTCGCCTGCCCGTCTGCGACCGACACCCTGCGCATCCTGCGCGAGCGCGAGGTCGACTGCGTCTTCCTCGACATCCAGATGCCCGGCCTGAGCGGGCTCGAGCTGGCCGAGGTGCTCGGCCGCTTCAAGCAGCCGCCGCCGGTCGTCTTCGTCACCGCGCACGAGCAGCACGCCGTCGAGGCCTTCGACCTGCGCGCGGTGGACTACGTCCTCAAGCCGGTCCGCCCGGAGCGGCTCGCCGAGGCGGTACGACGCGTGCTCGCGGCCGGCGCCCCGCCCGAGCCGGCTCCCGACACCCAGGTCGCCGTGGAGCGTGGCGGCGTGACCCGCTTCGTCGACCGCGGCGAGATCACGCACGTGGAGGCGCAGGGCGACTACGCCCGGCTGCACACCGCCGCCGGCGACGCCTACCTGGTGCGGGTGCCGCTCACGACGCTCGAGGAGCAGTGGGCCGAGGCCGGCTTCCACCGGATCCACCGCTCGCTGCTCGTCGCGCTCGCCCACGTGACCGAGGTGCGCAGCGACGCCGGGCGCACGACCGTGATGGTCGGCGACACCGAGCTGCCGGTGAGCCGGCGGCACTCCCGTGCGCTGCGCGACGTGCTGGTCCGCCGCGCCCGGGCCGGGGGCCCGGCGCGGTGACCGAGCGGGTCCGGGTCACCGGACCGCCCCGGCACACGGCCGCCGGGCGGGGGGCGAGCCGGCTCGGCGACGTGCACGAGCAGACCGCGCTCGGCGACGTCTACCTGCGCTCGCTGCTGCGCGAGCAGCTCGGCCTGGCGATCGCCGTCCTGGCCGCGCTGGCGCTCACCCTCGGCCTGCTGCCACTCGCCTTCCACCTGTGGCCCGAGCTCGGCGGCGTCAGTGTCGGGGGCGTGCCGCTGGCGTGGCTGCTGCTCGGCGTGGTCGTCTACCCGTTCCTGCTCCTGCTGGGCTGGCGCTACGTGCGCAGCGTGGAGCGCAACGAGCGCGACTTCGCCGACCTCGTCGAGGGCCCGGAGTGAGCCCGTGCTGAGCACCGACGCCCTGCCCGGCCTGCTCGCGGTCCTCGCCGTCACCGTCGCGACGGTGGCGATCGGCACGTGGGGGCTGAGGTTCTCCCGCACCACGAGCGACTTCTTCGTGGCCTCCCGCACCGTCCGCCCGCGGCTCAACGCCTCGGCGATCGGCGGGGAGTACCTCTCGGCCGCGTCCTTCCTGGGCATCGCCGGCCTGCTGCTGGTCGGCGGTGCGGACATGCTCTGGTACCCCGTCGGGTGGACCGCGGGCTACCTCGTGCTGCTCGTCCTCGTCGCCGCACCGCTGCGCCGCTCCGGCGCCTACACGCTGCCCGACTTCGCGGAGGCGCGGCTCGGGTCGCGGTGGGTGCGCGCCGCGTCGTCCCTGCTCGTCGTCGGTGTCGGCTGGCTCTACCTCGTGCCGCAGTTCAAGGGCGCCGGGATCACCCTGGAGTCGGCGATCGGCGCGCCGGAGTGGGTGGGCCCGGTCATCGTCGGCCTGGTCGTGGTGGTCAACGTGATGTCCGGCGGGATGCGCTCGATCACGTTCGTGCAGGCCTTCCAGTACTGGCTGAAGCTCACCGCGCTGCTGGTGCCGGCGATGGTGCTGCTGGTCGTGTGGTGGGGCGACGGGCGACCCGCGGGGCACGGGCTCGGCGGCGGGTGGTCCGACCCGGTCGCCGGCGACGGCGCGATCGGCCTCTACTCCACCTACTCGCTGATCATCGCGCTCTTCCTCGGCACGATGGGCCTGCCGCACGTGGTGGTCCGCTTCTACACCAACCCCGACGGCCGCGGCGCGCGACGCACGACGCTCGCGGTGCTGGCCCTGCTCGGGCTGTTCTACCTCTGGCCGCCGGTCTACGCCGCACTCGGCCGGGTGTACGGCGACCCGCTGGTCCGCGACGGCCGGGCGGACGTGCTCGTCCTGGAGCTGCCGCGGCTGATGCTGCAGGGCATCGGTGGCGAGCTGCTGACCGGCCTGGTCACGGCTGGCGCGTTCGCGGCCTTCCTGTCGACCGCGTCCGGGCTGGTGATCGCGGTCTCCGGGGTGCTCACCCAGGACGTGACCAGCCGCTGGGTCGGCGAGCACTCCGGTGCGGGCGGCTCCACCGGCTCCGTCGCGACGGCGTTCCGGCTCGCGGCGGCGGTGGCGGTCGTCGTACCGCTGCTGGTGACGCTGCTGGTCGGCCGGGTCGGGGTGGCCCAGTCGGTCGGCCTGGCGTTCGCGGTGGCAGCGTCGACCTTCTGCCCCCTGCTGGTGCTGGGGATCTGGTGGCGCGGGCTCACCGACGCCGGCGCGATCGCCGGCCTCGCGGCCGGCGGCCTGGGCGCCGGCGGCGCCGCTGTGCTGAACCTCTTCGGCTTCCAGGCCGACGGCTGGGCCGGCGCCCTGCTCACCCAGCCGGCCGCGTGGAGCGTGCCGCTGGCGTTCGCGGTCATGGCGGGCGTCTCGCTGGCGACCGCCGGGCGCGCGCCCGCGCACGCCCGGCGGTTCCTGGTCCGGCTGCACACGCCGGAGACCCTCGGCCGCGGGCCGCTCACTCGAGCGGAGTGACCACCCAGTCCACGTCGATGTCGGTGTAGCCGTCCTCGTGCCAGCTGCCGGTGATCTCGCGCTTCGTGCGGTCCCACGGCAGGGTGTCCGGTCCTCCGTTGCTGGCGACCCAGACCTGGAAGTACTCGTCCGGCGTGGTGGTCGTGCCGTTGCCGCAGCTCTTCGAGTAGGTGCCGTGGCCGCCGGCCACGACGTCGAGCCAGTAGAGGTCCGCGGACGGCACCAGGCCGAGGTCGCCGGTGAAGTCCGCGCCGCCGAACGACCCGACGTGCGTCCACGCGCAGTTCTCGTTGCTGCCCTTGACGTCGAAGGTGCCGGTGACGCTCTCCTCGCGCCAGAAGGTGGTCGTCGCCGGGTCGCCCGCCCGCTTGAGCACCATCTTCACCGTCCAGTTGCGCACCTCGTACGGCGTCGTCTCGTGGCCGTGCAGCGTGGCCAGCCAGCGCTCGGGCAGCTCCTCGCCCCGGCAGGAGCGGATCACCTCGGCGGTGCAGGTGTCCGGGTCGGTCGGCGAGTTGCCGGGACCACCCGGCGCGCCGCCGTGGCAGTTGTCGGTGCCCGGACCGCCGTCGCAGGTGTCGGTGCCGAAGCCGCCCTTCAGGTCGACGTCGTCCCCGCCACCCGCGGAGATCGTGTCGTCGCCGTCGCCGCCGGAGATGACGTCGGCATGTGCGCCGCCGTGCAGGCGGTCGTGCCCGGGACCGCCGTCGAGCAGGGTGCCCTCCCACGACGTCTTCATCAGGTCGTTGCCCGGGCCGCCGTGAAGCGCCTGGCCGTCGTCGCCGGTGACGATCGTGTCGTTGCCGGCCTCGCCGAAGGCGAAGCCGCCCACACCGGGCCCCGGGGTGATCTGGTCGTCGCCCCCGCCGCCGCGCAGGACGTCGGTGCCGGGACCGCCGTAGATCCGGTCGTTCCCGGCACCGCCCTCGATCCGGTCGTCGCCGCGGCCACCCTCGANGCCGCCCACACCGGGCCCCGGGGTGATCTGGTCGGCGCCGCCGTTGGCCAGGACGTGGTCGTTGCCGGCCCCGCCGTCGATCACGTCGGGGAACCCGCTCCCCTCGATCCGGTCGTCGCCGCGGCCACCCTCGATGAGCGTGTCGCTCCTGCTGGTGCGCAGCACGTCGTCGTGGTCCCCGCCGTAGAGGCCGATGCCGGGCGCCTGGGCGATGACGAGGTCGCGGCCGGCGTCACCGTAGAGCAGGCCGCCCGTGCCGGCGCCGGAGCGGATGGTGTCGTTGCCGGCGCCGCCGCAGATGACGTCGGGGCCGCCCCGGCCGTCGACGACGTCGTTGCCGCCGCGGGCGACGATGACGTCCCGGCCGCCGGTGCCGTTGATGCGGTCGGCCCCGTTGGTGCCGACGATGGTCGCCTTGAGGCCCGCACACCTGGGCGTGGCCGCGTCGGCGCTCTCGGCGAGGGCGAGGCTGGCCGGGCCCAGCAGCGCGGCGGCGAGGACGAGGGAGAGCTTCCTGTTCACCCTCCGAGCGTGGGCGTTCCCGCTTGCAGCCCGCTTGGGGCCGGCTTGCGGCGCCGGTGCGGCCCGCCTGCGGCGCCCGGGACGTTGGTCCCGATGTCCGCCCGGCCGTCGTGACCCGCGGACCCGGTGTCCGTTGGACGGTCGGCCTACCAGCCCAACCGGCGATAACCGTACACATGTGTACGGTTGTGGGCTAGGGTGCGGCAGGGTCACGCAGGCAGCCGGCGACGGCAGGGAGGCACGATGTCCGGAGGGGCGGCATGAGCGCGGCCGCGCGCACGGCCGTGCTGACGCGTCCCCTCGTCCCGGTCGGCGAGCTGCTCGTCTTCGCGCTCGAGGTGCTGCGCGGGCTGTTCCGGCGCCCGTTCGCGTGGCGCGAGCTCTCCGACCAGGCGTGGTTCGCCACCCGGGTCTCCCTGCTCCCGGCGTGCGCGATCACCATCCCGTTCGGCGCGGTGCTCGCCCTGCAGATCGGCTCCCTCTTCGACCAGCTCGGCGCTCGCTCCTTCACCGGCGCCGTCGCCGTGGTCGGCATCGTGCAGCAGGCCGCACCGATCGCGACCGTGGTCATCGTGGCGGGTGCCGCCGGCACCGCCGTCGCCGCCGACCTCGGCTCCCGCAAGATCCGCGAGGAGCTGGACGCGCTGGAGGTCCTCGGCCTCAACGTCATCGACCGGCTCGTCGTGCCCCGCGTGCTGGCGATGGGCGTGGTCGCCGCGCTGCTCAACGCGATCGCCACCAGCGTCGGCATCATCGGCGCCTACGCCTTCAACGTGCTGGTGCAGGGCGGCTCCCCCGGCGCCTACCTCGCCAGCTTCAGCGCCCTCGCCCAGCTGCCCGACCTCTACGTCGGCGAGCTCAAGGCGTTCCTCTTCGGCATCCTCGCCGGCATCGTCGCGACCTACCAGGGCGTGCGCGCCAAGGGCGGCGCCCGCGGCGTGGGCGACGGCGTCAACCAGTCGGTCGTGATCGCGTTCGTCGTGCTCTTCCTCGCGAACGCGCTGCTGACGGCGCTCTACTACGAGCTCGTCCCGCCGAAGGGACTCTGAGGTGGCACCCACGACCCGCAGCGCCGAGCGGCGCGCGATGCCCGGCTACGCGAGCCTCGCCGACCTCGGTCGCCAGGTCGCCTTCTACGGCCAGGTCCTGCGCGGCGTCCCGCACGCCGTGCGCCACCACCGCGGCGAGGTGCTGCGCCTGCTCACCGAGGTCTCCTTCGGCCGCGGCGCCCTCGTGCTGGTCGCCGGCACCGTCGGCATCCTCGTCTTCGAGGTCGTCGCCGTCGGCAGCGTGGTCGGCCTCGTCGGCTACCAGGGCCTGCAGCAGGTCGGGATCGAGCCGTACGTCGGCTTCCTGTCGGCGTACTTCAACACCCGCGAGGTCGCGCCCCTCATCGCCGGCAACGCGCTCGTCGCCACCGTCGGCGCCGGGTTCACCGCGCAGATCGGGGCGATGCGGATCAGCGAGGAGATCGACGCCCTCGAGGTGATGTCGATCCGCTCCATCCCCTACCTGGTGACCACCCGGATGATCGCGGCGTTCGTCGCCGTCATCCCGCTCTACCTGATCGCGCTGGTCGGCACCTACGCCTCCACGCAGGCGGTCTCGGTGCACTACTACGGCCTCACCGGCGGCACCTACGACCACTACTTCAGCCTGTTCCTGCCGCCCGTCGACGTCGCCTACTCCTTCGGGAAGGTGCTCGTCTTCGCGGTCATCCTGACCCTCGTCTGCTGCTACTACGGCTACTCCGCGAGCGGCGGCCCCGCCGGCGTGGGGGTCGCAGTGGGCCGCGCGGTCCGGCTCTCCATCGTGATGATCATCGTGGCGGACTTCTTCCTCAGCCTCGCGCTGTGGGGGTCCACGACGACCGTCAGGCTGGCGGGTTAGCGACGTGCCCGCCCCCACCGCCTGGCAGCAGCACCGGCACGCCCTCCTGGGTGTCGGCTACCTCGTCGTCCTCGCGCTGCTCGTCTCGGTCAGCATCGCGGCCTACAACAAGGACCTGCCCTGGCAGCGCACCGCGCACGTCGAGGTCCTCACCACGCGCGCCGGCCTCGAGCTCAACAAGTACGCCGACGTGAAGCTGCAGGGGCGCGTCGTCGGGGAGGTCCGCGACATCCGCTCCCGCGACGGCCGCACGGTGATCGAGCTCGGCATCCAGCCCGACGAGCTGGAGCGGATCCCCGCCGACGTCGACGCGGCCATCGTGCCGAAGACCCTGTTCGGCCAGAAGTACGTCGACCTGCTCCCCCGGACCACCGGCCCCGCCGGACGGGGCGCCAGCGGCACGGCCGCCGCCAGCGCGTCCGGTCCCCGGCTCACCGACGGGGCGACGATCGAGCAGACCGCGACCGCGACCGAGATCGGCGACGTCTACGACAAGCTCGTGCCGGTGCTGCGCGCGATCGACCCCGCCCGCCTCTCGACGGTCCTGACCACGCTCGCGGCCACGCTCGAGGGCCGCGGCGGCCAGGTGCGCGACACCCTCGACAACCTCGACACCTTCCTCGCCGAGCTCGACCCCCACCTCGACACCCTCGACACCGACCTGCGGCTGCTCGCCCGCACCCTCGACGGGTACGACGCCGCCGCACCCGACGTGCTGACCAACCTCGCCAACGTCACCGCCCTCACCGAGGACCTGCTGGTGCCGGCCGAGAAACGGCTCGGCCGGTTCCTCGCCACCCTGACCGACCTGTCCGACACCGCCCGCGAGGTGCTGGCGGAGAACCGCGACGACCTGGTCCGGCTCGTGGTCCGCGGCGAGCCCCTCACCGCGCTCCTCGCGGAGTACTCCCCCATGCTCGCCTGCTCCATCGACGGCCTGCGCCGCGTCGACCTCCACGGCAACCAGACCACCGGCGCCCGCGGGCCCTACGTGCTGCTGAGCATCGACATGTTCATCGTGCGCCAGCCCTACTCCGCGCCCGCCGACCTGCCGTCCAACCCGGAGAGCGACGCCGCGCTCGACACCCTGCCGGCACCGATCCGGTCGTGGGAGCCGCACTGCCCCCGCTTCGGCCAGCAGGTCCACGAAGCCGTCGACGCGCTGCCCCGCAGCCTGCCGGCGCTGCCCAACCAGGTCATCACCAGCGAGCACGGCGACGAGCGCACCCCGCAGCCGCAGGCGGGCTCGTCGGCCCGCAGCCGCGCCGTCGACGTCGAGGGCCGTCGCCTCGCGGTCGCGACGGCACTGGCGCGCGACCTGCTCGCCCGGCTGGACGGCTCGGCCGGCGAAGACGGCGAGGACGAGGAGCGCGGCGACGCCGAGCTCGGCGGCCTGCTCATCGCCCCGCTGCTGGGCGGCGACCCGCTGGAGGTGCCCTGATGGCTGACGTCCGCATCCCCGCGCCCGAGGTGAAGAGGCAGCCGCGGATCCCCACCTCCGCCTACAAGATGCTCGTCTTCGCGACGGTCACCATCGCGCTGTTCGGCCTGCTCGCGACGATCGTCGGCAACATCTCCTTCGCCCCGACCCGGACCTTCCACGCGAACTTCACCGACGCCACCGGCGTGACCGTGGGCGACAAGGTCCGGCTATCCGGCGTCGAGGTCGGCCGGGTCACCGGGGTCGAGCTCGACGGCGAGCTGGACGCCCGGCACGCCCGGATCACCTTCACCGTCGACGAGGACGTGCCGCTCCACGACTCGGCGACACTGGCGCTGCGCTACGAGAACATCGTCGGCCGGCGCTACCTGGCGATCAGCCAGGAGCCCGGGGCCACCCCGCTCGAGGCCGGCACGACCATCGACGTCGGCCGGACCTCGCCGGCGCTCAACCTGACCGTGCTCTTCAACGGCTTCCAGCCGCTCTTCCGCGCGCTCGACCCCGAGCAGACCAACCGCCTCGCCGACCTGATGGTCCGCACGCTGCAGGGCGAGGGCACGACGTACGCCTCGCTGCTGCGCAGCACCGCTAGCCTCACCTCCGAGCTCGCGGACCGCGACCAGGTCATCGGCAACGTCGTCGACAACCTCGGCGCCGTCCTGTCGACGATCGCGGACCGCGACGCCCGCCTGACCCGGCTGATCGTCACCTTCCGGGACCTCATGCAGGGCCTCGCGAAGGACCGCGACGCCATCTCCACCGCCCTGCCGGACCTCTCGAACCTGCTCACCGTCTCCACCGGGCTGATCCGCGACGTGCGCGGACCGCTGCGCAAGGACGTCGCGCACCTGTCCGACATCGTCGCGGTGCTCGACAAGGACCGACCCCTGATCGAGGAGTCCCTCCAGCGCCTGCCGCGGCGCAACCGGGCCCAGACCCGCACCGGCTCCTACGGCTCGCAGTTCAACTTCTACATGTGCGGCATCGAGCTCAACGTGCGCCTCCTGGGCGGGGAGTACCTGCTGTCCTCGCCGGGGATCTCGGCCAACGAGCGCTCGACGATCTGCGCCGGCACCGAGGAGGGGAACCTGCAGTGAAGGTCCCCTCGCTCATCCGCTTCGGGCGCCGCTACCCGGCGCTGCTGGCCCTGCAGGGCATCGTGCTGTTCGTCGCCGCGACCCTGCTCGTGTTCAACCTCGACCGGGTGCCGCTGTTCGCCGGCACGCCCTACCGCGTGGTCTTCAGCGACGCGTCCGGACTCCAGGGCGGCGAGGAGGTGCGCATCTCGGGCATCAAGGTCGGCAAGGTGACCGGCATCGAGCTGGTCCGCGACACCGTCGTGGTCGACCTCGAGCTCGACGACGTCGAGATCGGCGACCGCACCTCCGCGAGCATCGAGATCCGGACCCTGCTCGGGCAGCACTACGTCGCGCTCACCCCCGCCGGCACCGAGCCGCTGCGGGCCGGCGCCACCATCCCGCTCGAGCGCACCACCACGCCGATGAACATCGTGC
This sequence comes from Nocardioides sp. J9, assembly GCF_007829375.1. NCBI lineage: Bacteria > Bacillati > Actinomycetota > Actinomycetes > Propionibacteriales > Nocardioidaceae > Nocardioides > Nocardioides sp. J9. The sequence continues at coordinate 66,709 of NZ_VLJQ01000035.1, forward strand.
CGACCCTCCAGCAGGCCACCGGCACGCTCGCCGGGATCGACACCGACCGGCTGGCCGAGGCGTTCGACTCGCTCGCCGAGGTGGTCGAGGCGGCCGCCCCCGAGGCGCAGGGCGCGCTGGACGGGCTCAGCCGGCTCTCCACGACGCTGGCCAGCCGGGACGCCCAGGTCCGCCGGCTGTTCCGCGACGCCGAGCAGGTCACCGAGGTGCTGGCCGCGCGCGACTCCGAGCTCGCCGAGCTGCTGGGCGACACCTCCGCGGTGCTGGAGATGCTGGACCGGCGCAAGGAGGTGGTCTCCGCGATCATCAAGGACACCAGCGCCTTCGCCACTCAGCTGCGCAGCCTGGTGACCGACAACAAGGCGGCGCTGGAGCCGACGCTCACCAGGCTGGACCGGGTGCTCGACGTGCTCCGCGAGCACGAGGAGCAGCTCGGCGAGTCCATCGAGGGCACCGTGCGCTACGGCAAGACCTTCACCAACGTCGGTGGCACCGGGCCGTGGTTCGACGGCACGATCAAGCTGCCCGCCGGGTACGCCGTGTGCGCCTCCGACGAGCGCACCATCGTCAACCAGCTGCTCGACCCGGTGCTCTCCCAGCTCAACGAGGCCCTCAACGGCAGCACCTCGCCGTGCCTGCCGCTGGGACCGGCCGCGACCTCGGCCGTGGAGGCGAAGCAGTGATGGCAGCGACGAGGCGGTCGAAGGCGGCCCGGGTGGTCCTGGGGCTCGCCGTGGTGCTCGCGGTGGTGGCCGGCGTGCTCGCGTGGGACCGCGCCAGCACCCCGCCGGACCGCACCCTGGTCGCCACCTTCCCGCGCACCACCAGCCTCTACGAGGGCGCCCCGGTCAAGGTCCTCGGCGTCCGGGTCGGCACCGTCACCGACATCGAGGTGAAGGGCACGGCGGTCGAGGTGACCATGACCTACGACCCCGACGTGCGGCTGCGCCCCGACGTGACCGCCGCGATCGTCCCGCCGTCGATCGTGGGCGACCGCTTCGTCCAGCTCGCCCCGGCCTGGGCCGGCGGCGAGGTGCTCGCCGACGGCGCCCGCATCGGCCAGGACCGCACCGCCGTGCCCCTCGAGCTCGACGAGACCTTCCAGCAGCTCGACGACCTCGCCGTGGCACTCGGCCCGGACGGTGCCGACCGGGACGGCGCCCTGTCCCGGCTCACCGCCGCCGGCGCGAAAGCACTGGAGGGCAACGGCCGTCGGCTCAACACCACCCTGCACCAGCTCTCCCGCGCGCTCGGCACGCTCGCCGAGGTCGACGGGGACGCCCAGGACGTCGTCGCCGACGCCGCCCGGCTGACCCGCACCCTCGCCGAGAACGACGACCAGGTCCGGCGCCTGGTGCTGAGCCTCGCCGAGGTCAGCGCGCAGCTCTCGGCCCAGCGCACCGACCTCACCCGCGCGGTCGAGGGACTCTCCGAGGCCCTCGGCGAGGTCCGGGAGTTCACCCGCACCAACCGCGCCACCATCACCTCCAGCATCAAGGGGCTGACCATCGTCTCGCAGACGCTGGACGACCACCTCGACGACCTGACCGATCTGCTCGACCTGGTCCCGGTCGGCTTCGCCAACGCGATGGCGATCTACGCGCCGAACAACTGGGACCCCGAGCACCCCGAGGACAGCGTCGTCGGTGGCCGCACCGGCTCGCTGGCCCTGCGCGGCAACTTCACCGAGGACCTCGGCGTGCAGCTGTCCTACACGCTCGGTGCGGTGTGCACCCAGGCCACCGGCGCCGAGGCCGCCCGGCTGCTGCCCTTCTGCGCGGCCCTGCGCGCCGCCGGCAACAGCATCGGCACCCTGCTCACCGCCATCGCGAAGGGGCAGCAGACCGGCAGTCTCGACGGCCCGCTCGGTGACATCGTGGCCGCGGTCCAGGCGGCCCTGCGGGCGGCAGGGGGCGGGCAGTGAATCGGCGGACGTCCCCGGCCGCCGGACTGCTCGGGCTCGCGCTGGTCGCCACCGCCTGCGGCTACGAGGGCCCCCAGAGCATCCCGCTGCCCGGCGGCGCCGGTGCCGGCGGCTACGAGGTGGTGGTGACCCTCGAGGACGCCACCAACCTCGTCGCCAAGGCGACCTGCCGCTCGGGCGACACCGTCGTCGGCAGCATCGCCTCGGTCGAGCTCGACGAGAACCTCGACGCGCGCGTGGTGTGCCGCATCGACCAGGACGTCGAGCTGCCTGCGAACGCGGTCGCCACCCTGCGCGAGACCAGCCTCCTCGGCGAGCGGTACGTCGCCCTCGACCCGCCGACCGACGAGGAGCCCACCGGGCGCCTGGCCCCCGGCGCGGAGATCCCCGCCAGCCGGACGACCGCGCAGCCCGACACCGAGATGGTGCTCGGCGCGCTGTCCCTCGTGCTCAACGGCGGCTCGCTCGGCAGCATCGAGACCATCTCCCGCGAGCTCAGCACCGCCCTCGAGCAGCCCGGCGACGTCCGCACCACCACCCGGCGGCTCGAGGCGCTGGTGAGCACCCTCGACGGCCGGCGCGACAGCCTCGTGCAGGCGCTCGAGTCCCTCAGCCGGCTCAGCGCCACGCTCGCCGACCAGCGCTCGGTGATCGGTCAGGCGCTGGACGCCGTGCCCGACGGCCTGGCCGCCCTCGACCGGCAGCGGCCCGCGCTGACCCGCACCCTGCGCCGGCTCTCGCGGCTCTCGCGCACCGCCGTCCCGCTGATCCGGGACACCCGGGCGGCCACGGTGCGGGACCTGGAGAACCTCGAGCCGGTGCTCGCCCAGCTCAACCTCGCCAAGCGGGACCTGTCGCAGACCGTGGAGCGGCTGGCCTCCTTCCCGTTCTCGCGCAACGCACTGTCGACGATCAAGGGTGACTACGCCGGCATGTACGGCCAGGTGCTGATCGACGTCGACACCGTCAACGCCCTGCTTGCCTCGCTGGCCGAGCTGGCGCCCGGCGGGGCCGGCAGCCGCGGGCAGTCCCCGGCCCGCACCGGCGGCGACGCGGGCAGCCCGGCCGGCGCGGGGACGACGGACGGCGGGCGGAGGAAGCCCGCGACGGTGGCCGAGCTGCTCGAGTCGCTGGACCTGTCCACGATCGTCGGCGAGGTCACCGAGGGGCTGACCGGCGCCCTCGACCTCTCCTCCCTGCTCAAGCCGACCGGAAGCGCCGCGAAGGGTGCCCCGCCGAAGGACCTCGGCGAGCTGCTCACCGGGGGTGGCCGATGACCTCCACCATCCGGCTCAAGCTGGTCGCCTTCCTCGGCGTGATCGCGGTGACGCTCGCCTACGGCACCACCCAGTTCTTCGACGTCACGAGCCTGCTCCACGGCCCCGACCGGGTCGAGATCCAGTTCAGCGACCCGGGCGGGATCTACCGGCGCGCCGACGTCGAGCTGCTCGGCACCCGCGTCGGCTCGGTCGTCGAGGTGCTCCCCGGCCCCGGCACCGCGTCGACGGTCGTCGTCGAGCTGCGCCACGACGCCGAGGTCCCCGTCGACGTCGCCGCGGTGGTGAGCAGCAAGTCCGCCATCGGTGAGCAGTACGTCGCCCTCACGCCCGGCTCCGCCGGCGGGCCGCGGCTCGACGACGGTGACGTCGTCCCCCTCGAGCGCACCAGCGCGCCACCCGACCTGGCCGCGCTGGTCAGCAACCTCGACGCGCTCGCGGGATCGGTCGACCCCGACGACCTCGACGTCATCCTCACCGAGGCAGCTGCAGGCCTCGAGGGCGTCGGCCCCACGCTGCAGTCCGTGCTCGACGACGCCGACCAGCTCACCCGCAGCGCGGTCGAGAGCGCCGACGACCTGACCGCCCTGATCGACGGTGCCCAGCGGGTGCTGGACACCCAGGTCGACCTGCTCGGCGAGACGCGCGCCGGGCAGTCCGACCTCGCCGCGCTGACCACCCGCCTGCGCGAGCTCGACGACACCTTCGACGACGTCTTCCGCCAGGGCATCGCGGCCGGGGGCGACCTCAGCGGCCTGCTGCGCGACAACCAGGACGCCCTCCCCGTGCTGCTCGGCAACCTGGTCGCGATCACCGACGTCGCGGCCGACCGGCTCCCGCACCTGCGCAAGGGGCTGGTGATCTTCCCGCACATCCTCGAGCAGAACATCCAGACGCTGCGGCACTGCGACAGCCTCGACCCCGTCACCGGCAAGGCGATCGAGTCGACCTGCCACTACGACGAGGACGGCAACCCGATCTACAGCGCACACATCGCGATCGTCCTGCCGACGGTCCCCCTCGCGCCGCCGTGCACGAAGGGCTACGAGTCGAAGAAGCGCTACAACCCCGACGGCACGCCGGTCGACGGCAAGGGCCCGAACCAGCCCGACGACGCCCCGGTCCCCGAGGACATCACGTGCACCTCGTCGCCGTACGACCCGACCGGGCCGAACGTTCGCGGCTTCCAGAACGTGCCGAGGGGCGGTGCGCCGCTCCACCGGGCCGCATCACAGTGGGGCCGTGCGATCTACAACCCGACGAGCGGCATCATGGTGACGCCCGACGGCCGCTCGACGCAGGTCACCAGCCCGACGGCGCCGACCGGGTCGGACGGGCTCGGCTGGCTCCTGACCCGCAACCTCGAGGACTGACGTGGAAGAGGACCTTCAGGAGGGCGGGACGGACCGCCGCGAGCAGCGCGACAAGGTGGTCTCCCTCGGCCTGGCCGTGGTGCTGGCCGCGCTGCTCGTCGCCGCCGGCTGGCTGTGGTGGTCGCAGCGCGACGACGGGTCCCCGGCCGGTGCGCTGAGCAGTGCCCGCACGGCCGTCACGACGTTCTTCGACATGGACCACGAGACCATCGAGGAGGACCTCGACGCGATGGCCGCGCTGAGCACCGGCGAGTTCGCGAAGGCGTACGGCGCCGAGCGCGAGAAGCTCGCCGAGCAGGTGACCACGAAGGAGCTGGTCATCACCTCGACCATCGTCGAGCAGGGCACGGCCGTGGAGTACCTCCACGAGGACCACGCGCAGGTCCTCGTCGCCGTCGACGCCACGACCGAGGACAGCGGGGGCGCGGCCGAGACGGCGCACTACCGGATGCGGGTCGTGCTCGACCGCACCGACGACACCTGGCTGGTCTCGGGCCTGGAGCAGGTCGGATGAGCCGCCGCGTCGTCGCCCTGCTCGTCGCGGTCGCCCTCGCCGCCGGCCTGGTCGGCTGGCTGGCGACCCGCCCCGACCCGCGGCCCCAGCGCCCGTCGCTGGCCGAGGACGCGTCGTACACCGCCGGCACGGTGCCGACAGCGCCCGAGGGCTCGCTGCAGGCCGTGGCGGACCTGCTCCCCACGGCGCTGTCCTACGACCACGGCGACCTCGACGCCTCCCTCGCCGCGGCCACCGCCACGATGACCTCCGCCTTCGCGAAGGACTACACGACGACCTTCGAGGCCACCGTGCGCCCGCTGGCGACGTCGAAGGGCGCCGTCTCCGAGGCGCACGTGCGGGCCGCCGGGCTGGTCCGCTCCGCCGACGACGACCAGGCGGTGGCGCTCGCCTTCGTCGACCAGGTCCTGGTCTCGAGCAAGGGCCAGGCGGCCGACCAGCCGGTCAAGGTCAGCCAGGTCCGCGTCCTCGTCGGCGTGCGCAAGGTCGACGGCGAGTGGCGCATCGACAGCATCGACCCGGTCTGAGCCCCGTCCGGCCTGAGCCGGGCCCGGCGCCCGTCAGCGGGTGACCAGGCGGAGCAGCTCCTCGATCTCCTCGGCCGTCGGCTTGGGCAGGCCCGACTGGCCGTGGGCGAAGCCGATGCCGGCGTAGACGAGCAGGCCGGCGAGGACGCGGGCCTCTGCGGCGTCACCGCGCAGCTCGAGCAGGGCGCCCTCGACGAGCGAGAAGACGAAGCTGTCGCCCTCGGCGATCATCTCCGCGACCCGCGGCTCCGAGCGCGCCCACTCCCGCAGCGCCCGCTCCACGCCCCAGTTGGAGTCGTCGACCAGGTGCATGGTCATCGCGTGCAGCCGCTCCCGGGCAGGCAGCTGGTCGAGCTCGGCGAGCTGCTCGAGGACGGTGCGGGTCTCGGCGATCCAGCGCTCGGCCATCGCGGCGTGCAGGGCACCGAGGTCGGAGAAGTGCCAGTAGAAGCTGCCGCGGGTGACGCCGGCGTGCTTGCACACCGTGTTGATGTCGACGCCGGCGATGCCCTCGGCGACCAGCACCTCGAGCGCGGCCGCGGCCCAGTCGTCGGCGGTGAGCCGGCTGCCGCGGGAGCGGCGTACCGAGGTCGTCACGACCGCTCCTTCCTTCGTCCGTGCTGCGGTCACCGCAGCGCCGCCCGGACGAGGCCCTGGACCACGGGGTCGCGCGGCAGCGCGAAGTGGGAGGACCGGGCAGCCGGGTCGTGCTCCTGCACCACCAGCGTAGACACGCCGTCGCGCACCCCCGACGTCCAGGGCACGACCAGGCCGTCCGTGCGCGAGACGACGTCGACCTGCTGGAGGCCGGCCGGGCGCAGCCCTGCGGCCTGCAGGCCGCGCAGGAAGTCCGAGCCCTTGATGAGCTCGCGGCACGACGCGCAGGCGCCATCCATCAGCAGCTTCTCGACGCCGAGCACGAGGTCGTAGGTGCCCGCGTCGCGGCTGAGCTGCTCGAGGTCGCCGAGCCCGGCGAGGTTGGTGCCGTCCCACAGGGAGCCGACGGAGACCAGCCGGCGCACCGGCAGGCCCGGCGTGAGCTGGACCGAGCGCAGCGCGAGCAGCGACCCGGCACCGACCGCGACCACGTCGACCTCCCGCGCGGGGGCGGTGGCAGCGGTCGCGGCCACCCGGCGGGACAGGGCGGGGGCGGCCTGCTCCATCGAGGCGAGCCCGCCGGGCAGGTTCGAGACCACGGCGGGGAGCAGGTTCGAGAGCAGCGGCAGCACGGGGGCGAGGGCCGGTGCCGGACCCCACGCCTCGGCGACCACGCAGCGCCCGTCTGCGGCGAGGACCGCGGCCAGGCCCGACACCGACGCCGGGGTGCCCAGCAGGTCGTGCACCAGCACGACGGGCGGAGCGGTCGTCGTACCGCGGCAGGGGGTGGTGTCCGCGCGGGCCGCCGGCCCCGGCAGGCCGAGCACCAGCGCGGCCGCGAGCAGCACCGCCAGCAGCACCGTGAGCGGGGCCCGGGACGGGGCGCGAAGTCGGGGCACGGGAAGAAACCGTACACAAATGTACGGTTTTGGGATAGTGTCCCGGTCGTGACCTCCCTCGGCCGCCGCGCCTTCATCACCGGTGCCGGCATCGTGGGCGCCAGCTCCGTGCTGCGCTCGGCGACCGCCCGCCCGAGCGCCGCCGAGGTGTCGGCGCTGAAGTCTCCCCTCCTCTTCCACTCGCCGAAGGTCCAGCCCTTCCGCGACGTGCTGCCGGTGCCGCCCGTCATCGACAGCACGGACGTGACCCTGTCCGCGCGCACGACGCTGCACCGCTTCCACCGCGACTGGGACGCCGTGCCGAGCTTCGGGTACGGCGACCAGACCTACCTCGGGCCGACCCTGGTCAGCCACCGCGACCAGCCGTGGACCCTGCGCACGCGCAACGAGCTCGGGCTGCACCCGTTCGCCAGGGACGTCGACCACTCGCTGCACGACGTGGCGGCCGACTTCGGCACCCGTCCGCGCACGACCACCCACCTGCACGGCGGCATCACCCCGGCCTCGCAGGACGGCCACCCGCTCGACTTCGTCGTCCCGGGCGAGGAGCTGGTCTACCGGTTCCCGACCCGCCAGGAGGCGACCCACCTCTGGTACCACGACCACTCGATGGCGACGACCCGCCTCAACGTGGCCGCCGGCCTCGCCGGGATGAACATCGTCCGCGACGAGTTCGACACCGGGCGACCCGACAACCCGCTCGGCCTGCCGGCCGGCGACTTCGAGGTCCCGCTGGTGCTGCAGGAGAAGATCTTCGGCGCCGGCGGCCGGCAGAACATCCGCTCGACCTGGATCGTCCCGCAGGGCAAGTGGGAGGGCGGTGCCGTCGGCGACGTCGGCCTCGTCAACGGCGTGGTCTGGCCGGAGATGCAGGTGGCCCGCGGGCTCTACCGGTTCCGGGTGATCAACGCCGGGTCGTTCAGCGTGTGGCGGCTGTTCTTCTCCAACCAGATGAAGTTCTGGGTGATCGGCAACGACGGCGGCCTGCTCGACGCCCCCGTGCAGACCACCAGCGTGCGGCTCTCGCCCGCCGAGCGCGTCGACATCCTCGTCGACTTCGCGGGCCTGGCCGCGGGCGAGACCGTCGAGCTGCGCAACGACGAGAAGCCGCCCGGCCAGGCCGCCGTCCTGGGCGAGGTCACCATGCCGCTGTTCTGCCGGTTCCGGGCGACCGCCGCACGCGGTTTCGCCGGTCCGGTGCCGACCCGGCTGCGCGGCGGCCGCGGACTGCCCGAGGCGCTCCCACCGGTCCTCCGGCCGACCCGCCGGCGCGTCGTGAGCATCCTGCAGGACACCGACCTGCGCATCCCGCCGGCCCTGATGAGCCTCAACAACCTCGGGTTCACCACGACCGACGTCGAGAAGCCGGTCCAGGGCACCACCGAGGTCTGGGACATGGTCAACGTGACCCCGGACCCGCACGCCATGCACGTCCACCTCGTGCACATGCGGATCCTGGACCGCCAGCGGATCAACAACGCCGCGCTGCGTGCCGCCAACCCGCGGCCGCGCCACGGCAGGCGCTGGACCCCCTCGCCCGACCGCTACCTCCAGGGCGCGCCCACCGGGCCCGCGCCGTGGGAGGCCGGGCTCAAGGACACCGTCCTCGCCCACGGCCACTCCGTCACCCGCGTCGTGGTGCGCTGGCCCACCGCCGAGGAGCTCGGCTTCGACCCCGACCTCGCCTACGTCCCGCAGGGCGCCACGGCCCGCGCGGCGCTGGCCGCCGGGCACGGCAGTCATGACGGTCAGGGCAGCCACGACGGGCACAACGGCCACGACGCCCCCGCGGCCGGTACGACGCCCGCCGCCACCGGCGAGCACGGCCCGGGCGGCGGGTCCACCACCGCGGACGGCAAGGTCCGCGGCTACGTGTGGCACTGCCACATGCTCGACCACGAGGACCACGACATGATGCTGCCGCTGCACGTGGTGGCCCCCTGACCCCCGACCCGACCCTTCCCGAGGAGCACCCGTGAGCACCGACGTCAGCACCGCCCCCGCCCCCACCGGCGCGCCGGGCGAGGTCTGCCCGACCCGGTTCAAGTACTGGGAGCGCAAGGACCTGCCGCACTGGCAGCGTCGCCGCCGCATCTTCCAGAAGCTGACCGGCCACGACCTGTTCCCCACCGACGAGCAGGCCCGGATGCTGTGCGAGGACCAGTTCGCCGGCGACCCGCTCGCCGAGGAGTTCGTGGCCGAGGTGTTCTTCGGCAAGGAGTACGGCCACGCCAGGGGCCGCAAGCTGCTCGACCAGGCGCTCGACCACGGGATCGAGTCGATCCCGGACGCCCCGGAGTCGATGAAGGCGCTGTTCGCCGACATGGAGACCGTGCCGGACTGGGTGGACCGCGAGCTGGTGGAGCTCGGCGCCGCCACCTGGCGCCGCTGGGGCACGATGCTGTTCAGCGTCGCCGGCGCCATCACCCTCGAGATCTACACCGAGGGGGCGGTCGCGATGCCGCTGTCGCTGGCCGGTGGGTACGCCGGCGACAACGCCCTGCGCCGGTTCCTGGAGACCAACAAGTTCTGGATCGACGTCTCCCAGCCGGGCCAGCTCTTCGAGAAGAACTCCCAGGCCCGCAAGACCGCCATGCAGGTGCGGGTCATGCACGTCGCGGTCCGCAAGCGGGTCAAGGACCACCCGGAGTGGAACTTCGAGGGCTGGGGCCTGCCGATCAGCCAGACCTACGAGCAGATGACCCAGATCGGCGGCGCCGTCGCGCCGGCGCTCAGCCTGTGGCTGGCGGGCGTGCAGACCACGCCGAAGGAGATGCGGGCACTCATCCACTTCAACCGCTACATGGGGCACCTGCTCGGCGTGAAGCCGCGCTGGGCGCCGGACACCATCATCGAGCAGGTCCAGACGCTGATGATGACGACCGCGGCCCGCAGCTACGACTCGGGCAAGGCCGGCAAGGAGCTCATCGAGTCCTTCCCTGCGGCCTTCGCCCCGCGACCGGGCCAGACGGGCCTCAAGCGGCTGCGTGCGGCGTACAACTACCGCATCTACTCGGCGTACTGCGCACTGTGGATGGCACCGGAGACCCGCCGGCTCTACGACATGCCGTCGGCGTTCCCGTGGATCCTGCTGGTGTTCGCCCGCTGGCCGCTGATGACGGTCGTCGAGCTGCTGCGCCGGCTGCCGGTGCTCAAGCAGCTGCACGGCGACGTCATGGACTGGCACCGCAAGTCCTGGTGGGAGGCCCAGATGGAGGGGCGTCGCGCCGAGTTCGACGCCAGCAGCGCGCTGCGCCGCTGACGTCCTGCACCAGAGCCAACCCACTCCATCCCGCTCCCCACCCGACTGCACCCGCAGCACCAACGCACCGACCGCACCGACCGCACCGACCGCACCGACCGCACCGACAGGCAAGGACAACCCGTGGCCATCACGATCACCGAGGGCTGGAACGGCCCCGGCAGCAAGGACGGCAAGCTCACCGTCGTCGAGCCCAGGGACAACGCGCTCCACCCGAGCGACTCGAAGTGGTCCTTCGAGCACTGGTACTTCGACGCCCGCCTCGACACCGGCCACACGGTCGTGGTGTTCCTGCAGAAGCGCCGCCCCGAGGAGCCGCCGAACAGCAAGCCGGTCGTGGAGGTCGTCGTCTACTTCCCCGACGGCACCCGGCGCCAGATCATCAAGCACTACCCGCGGATGGCGTTCGAGGCGTCGGCCGAGAAGTGCCAGGCGCGCGTCGCGCACAACACCTGCGAGCTGATCAGCACCGACCCGCTGCCGGTGCACCGGGTCCAGGTCGCCGAGGACGGCGTCGAGTTCGACTTCACCTTCACCAACGAGCTCCCCTCGTGGATGCCGGGCGAGGGCTACACGAAGTACGGCGACACCGACTTCTTCGCGTGGGTCGTCCCCGCGCCGCGGGCGAAGGTCACCGGCACCCTGTCGATCGACGGCCAGGACATCCCCGTCGACGGCCTGGGCTACGCCGACCACAACTGGGGCGTCGGCAACATGACCCGCGTCATCGAGCGCTGGCACTGGGGCCGGCTCTACACCGACCGGTTCTCCCTGATCTACGCGATGGTCGGCACCCAGAAGCGCTTCGACCACCACCAGTCGCAGCCGCTCATGCTGGCCAAGGACGGCGAGATCATCCTGTCGACCGGCGAGCTCACCCTCACCGAGGGCCCGACGGCCTACAACGCCGACGCCCGGCGCAGCTACCCCACCTGGATCCGGATGGAGACCGAGGCCTCCGCCGACGGCGTCACCGACGCCCAGGTGACGCTGCAGATGAACGTCCGGGACGTCATCCACGGCCACGACCTGCTCGACGACATCCCGGTCGTCGGCACGAAGATCGGCGGGGCGCTCCTCAAGCCGATCATCCACAAGGTCGTCGGCCAGCCCGGCTACTTCCGGTTCCTCTCCGACTTCGAGCTCACGGTGACCGTCGACGGCGAGACCATCGTCGAGACCGGCACCACGCTGCACGAGCTCGTCGCGCTGACGTAGGCCACCACGGCTCCCACCGGCCCCGGACGCCGTACTTGTCGGCCGGTTCCCGGACTTGTTGGCTGCTGCAGCGGCCAACAAGTTCGGGAATCGCCGCCTAGGCGGTGATTCCCGGGCCGCGGCGACGTGCCTGCCCCCGGGCCGCCAGCACGCCACCACCAGACTCCAAGCGAACTCCAAGCGCGGCTTCCTAGCGTCCTCGGCGAACCGGCCGGCGGCGCCTTGTGGGGGTGCCGCCCGCCGGGCAGACCACCGATCCGCACGCCGTCCGCGGCGGGTCCGTCCGACGAGGAGCCACCCGTGCACCACCCTGCCCGCTTCGCCGCACCTGCCGTGCTGGTGCTCGCCCTGGGCATCGCCGCCTGCGGCGGCGACGATCCCGGTCCGCGCAAGGTCGCCAGCCCGTCCGTGCTGTCCAAGGTCCCCGACGCCACCCCCGACGTCGAGGAGACCCCGACCGACCAGCCGAGCGACCAGCCGAGCGACCAGCCGAGCGACCAGCCGAGCGACCAGCCGACCGACGAGGGCGACGCGACGACGCTCGTCGACTACTTCGCCGCCGAGGGCATCGGGCAGACCGCGCTCGGTCCCGACGACGACGGCCCGGTCATCGACCTGCCGCAGCCGGAGGGCTGGAGCCCGAGCGACGACTACAGCGCCGAGGCGCCGTACGGCGCGCTGGTCTACGACGCCGCCACCGAGCCGACCGACCCGCCGCGGGTGCTGGCCCTGCTGGTGCGCATCGAGGGCGAGGCCGACCCGGGCAAGATCCTGGAGCTGGCGCCCGGCGAGCTGGAGCAGCTCGAGCACTTCACGCCGAACGGTCCCGGCACGCCCAGCACCCTCGGCGCCTACGACGCCGTGCAGGTCAGCGGCAGCTACTCCAACGGCGGCCACGAGCTCGTCATCGCCCAGAAGACCGTGGTGATCCCGGACGGCGACGACCTCTACGTCCTGCAGCTCAACGCCTACGCCTTCCCCGAGGAGGCCGACCAGCTGGCCGTGGCGCTGCGCGCGATCGACGCCAGCACGACCATCCAGGTCTGAGGACGGGCGTCCCCCGCGATTCCTAGCCCGCCAGGAGGCGGCCGCGCCCCGTCCCGACCAGGGCGGTGGCGCGGGCGCAGACCAGGTCGACGAGGCGCGGGTGCGGCCCGATGACGTCCGCGACGACCGACGCACCGGCGGCGAGGCTGTCGTGGCGCGCCTTGCGGTGGAAGTGCCCGGTCGCGAGGAGGTACGGCGAGACCGCGTCCCCCGGCCGGACGACGTGCTCGGGACGCGTGCCGAGCGCGGAGAGGGTGGCGAGCCGCACCGGTGCCCCCCACGCAGCAGCGAGGAGCGCCGCGGCCGCCTCCAGGTCGTCGGTGGCCAGCGGGTCGGAGGACCCGGCCGCGACCATCACCACCGGCTGGCCCGGCGTGGCGCCGGCCTCGCGCAGCCGGTCGACCTGCGCCGAGGCGAGCAGTGGGTCGGGGCCGAGCGCGCCGCCGAGGCGCACGAGCTCGGGCCGCTGCGCAGCGGCGACCGACCCGGGCAGGTCGTGGCGCAGGTGGTAGCCGGTCGACAGCAGGAGCGGCACGACCACGGTCGGCCGGTCGGTGGTCGCGACCACGTCGGTGAGGAGCGGCTCGCACAGCTCGACGTACGACGTCGTGGCCTCGACGCCGAGGCGCTCCCCCGCGGCAGCGGTCAGCTCGGCGGCGACCAGGTTGCCGGCGGTGGTGCGGGTGCCGTGCGCGACGGTGACCAGCCGGAGCCCCTCGAGCGGGGCGGTCACGGGGTCACCGCCAGCCGGTAGCCGCGCTTGACCACGGTCTGGATGCAACGGGTGCCGAGTGCGGCGCGGAGCCGGGCGACGGCCATCTCGACGGCGTGCTCGGAGCCGGCGGTGCCGGACGGCAGCGCGCCGAGCAGGTCGCGGCGCGACACGACGGTGCCCGGGTTGACGAGCAGCGCCTGGAGCACGGCGTAGGGGGCGGGCGAGAGCTTCACCTCGACCCCGTCGAGCAGCACGTCGTCGCCGTGCAGGAGGAGGGTGTGGCCGGCGACCTCGAGCGAGGTGCCGGCGGCCCGGGACGGGAGCTCGACCTCGAGCTGCTTGACCATCGCGGCCAGCCGCGAGCGCTCGGGGTAGATCGAGGGCACGCCCCACATCTCGAAGGCGGCCGCGGTGACCGGTCCGACGCAGGAGGCGACGACGTCGGCCTGGAAGGCGGTGACCACCTCGTCGCGGTGCCCGGTCGACGCGGCGGCCTGCATGACCGCGGCGACGGCCGGTGCGGCGGTGAAGGTGACGGCGTGCACCCGGCGGGCGGCGATCTCCTCGATCAGGCCGAAGAGCGGCTCGGGGTCGGCGGCGCCCTCGACGCGGTAGACGGCGACCGTCGTCACCTCGGCGCCGAGGCGGCGCAGCGCGTGCGCGGCCATCGACAGCGACTGCCCGTGCTCCTGCACGACGATCCGCAGGCCCTGCAGGTCGCGGCCGCGCAGGTGGCCGAGCACGTCCTCGAACTCCTCGGACTCCGGCGCCCACAGCTCGCGCAGGCCGAACCGGCGCAGCGCACCGACGCTCTTGGGGCCGCGGGCGAGGATCTCGGCGCGGCCGAGGTGGCCGGTGAGCTCCTCGAGCATCCCCCACCGCTCGGCGGCGGAGAACCAGGACTTGAGCCCGATGCCGGTGGTGGCGACGAAGATGTCGACCGGCCGGGACAGCACGTCCTTGGTCGCGTCGAGCAGGGCGACCTCGTCGATCCGGTTGGGGTCGACTGACAGCGCCGGGGCGTGCAGCACCTCCGCGCCGCGCCGCTCCAGGAGCGCGACCTGCTCCTCGGCACGGCGCGCAGCCGTCACCCCGATCCGGAAGCCCGAGAGCGGCTGGTCGCTGGTCACCACGCTCACAGTGTCTCTCGTCGGCCACCCACGACGACAATCCCGTCGACGACGTGGACGTCCCAGGTCGGTACGGCGACCGCCGGGTCGTCGAGGCACACGCCCGTGCGCAGGTCGAACGCCTGCTTGAGCAGCGGGCTGGCGACGAACGGCACCTCCTCCTCGCCGGCGGCGGTGCGCACCGTGCGCGAGCCGACGATGCCGCGGGCCAGGACCGAGGCCTTGCCGAACGGGTCGAAGTTCGACAGCGCGAACACCTCGTCGTCGTACGTGCGGAAGACGGCGACGGCCTCGCCGTCGACGAGGGCGGCGACGCCGGCCTCGCGGCGGACCTGGKCGAGCCGGCACACGGCCGTGCCGACACCGGTCTGGGTCTCGATCGTCATCGGGCGCCTCCGACCGGGATCGTGGACCCGAGCGACACGGGTCCGTCGTTGGTGGCGGCCTGGACCTGGCCGCGCTCCTCGCGGAAGGTGATGTTGGGGTCCGGGGTGTCCGGGGCGTTGACGAAGGACACGAAGCGGGCGAGCTTCTCCGGGTCCTCCAGGGTCGCCTTCCACTCGTCGAAGTAGGAGTCGACGTGGCGCGCCATCGCCGCCTCCAGCTCCGCTCCGAGCCCCAGGCTGTCGTCGACGACGACCTCGCGGATCCGGTCCAGGCCGCCGATCGCGTCCATCCAGTACGACGTGCGCTGCAGCCGGTCGGCGGTGCGGATGTAGTACATGAGGAACCGGTCGAGGTAGCGGATCAGCGTCTCCCGGTCGAGGTCGCCGGCGAGCAGCTGGGCGTGGGCCGGGATGGCGCCGCCGTTGCCGCAGACGTAGAGGTTCCAGCCCTTCTCGGTGGCGATGATGCCGAAGTCCTTCGACCGCGCCTCCGCGCACTCGCGGGCGCAGCCCGAGACGCCGCCCTTGAGCTTGTGCGGCGAGCGGAGGCCGCGGTAGCGCATCTCCAGCTCGATCGCGAGGCCGACGGAGTCCTGCACGCCGTACCGGCACCAGGTGGAGCCGACGCAGGACTTCACGGTGCGCAGCGACTTGCCGTAGGCGTGGCCGGACTCCATGCCGGCGTCCACCAGCTTCTTCCAGATCTTCGGCAGGTCCTCCATCCGGGCGCCGAAGAGGTCGATCCGCTGGCCGCCGGTGATCTTCGTGTAGAGGCCGAACTCCCTGGCGACCTCGCCGATCACGATCAGCTTGTCCGGGGTGATCTCGCCGCCCGGGATGCGCGGGACGACCGAGTAGGTGCCGTTCTTCTGCAGGTTCGCGAGGTAGGCGTCGTTGGTGTCCTGCAGCGTCGCGTTGCTGCCGTCGAGCACGTGGTGGTTGAGCAGGCTGGCGAGGATGGAGGCGACCGTGGGCTTGCAGATGTCGCAGCCGCGACCGCGGCCGTGGCCCTCGATGATGGCGTCGAAGCGGTTGTAGCCGTGCACGGCGACGACCTCGAAGAGCTCCTGGCGGGTCATCGCGAAGTGCTCGCACAGCGACTTGTCGACGGTCTTGCCGGTGGCGGCGAAGTGGTCCTCCACGATCTTCTTCACGACCGTCTTGCAGGAGCCGCAGGTGGAGCCGGCCTTCGTGCAGCGGGTGACGCAGCCGGCGTCGGTGCAGGGGCCGCCGTCGTTGAGGGTGGCGTCGTCGGAGACCGCAGCCTTGATCTGCGCCTTGGTGACGTCGTTGCAGGAGCAGACCTGCGCCTCGTCGGGGAGACCGAGCTCGACGCCGCCACCGCGACCGGCGGGGAGGATCAGCTCCTCCGGGTTCTCCGGCAGCGCCATGCCCGAGCCGACCATCGGCCGGAGCACGCCGTAGGCCGAGGCGTCGCCGACGAGGATGCCGCCGAGCAGCTCGAAGCCGCCGTCCGCGTTCTCGGTGACGACCAGCTTCTTGTAGATCCCGGCGACCGCGTCGGCGAAGACCAGCTCGAGGCAGTCGTCGGCGGCGCCGAACGCGTCGCCGAAGGAGGCGACGTCGACGCCGAGCAGCTTGAGCTTGGTCGACATGTCCGCGCCGGTGAAGGCGCCGGCCCCGCCGCCGAGCAGGGTGTCGACGACGACCTCCGCCATCGTGTAGCCCGGCGCCACCAGGCCGTACATCCGCCCGCCCGGCGCGGCGCACTCGCCGATCGCCCAGACGTGCTCGTCGGAGCTGCGGCACTGCTCGTCGACCAGGACCCCGCCGCGCTCGGCGACCTCGAGCCCGGCCTCGCGGGCCAGCGCGTCCCGGGGCCGGATGCCGGCGGAGAAGATGACGATGTCGAGCGGCATCGTCTCCTCGTCCTTGAACTTGATCCCGGAGACCTTGCCGTCGTCGTCGCCGTCGATGAGCTCGGTCATCACGCCGGTGTGGACGGTGAGGCCGAGCTCCTCGATGTGGCGCTTGAGCACCGCGCCACCGGCGTCGTCGACCTGGACCGCCATCAGCCGCGGCGCCATCTCCACGACGTGGGTCTGCACGCCCAGCTGGTGCAGCGCGTTCGCGGCCTCGAGGCCGAGCAGGCCACCACCGATCACCGCACCGGCACGGGCGCCCCTGCTGGCCTCGCGGATCGCCTCGAGGTCCTCGATGGTGCGGTAGACGAAGACGTTGTCGAGGTCCTTGCCCGGCACCGGCGGCACGAAGGGTGCCGCGCCGGTCGCCAGCACCAGCTCGTCGAAGTGGACGACCTCGCCGCCCGCCAGCGCGACCTGCCGGGCCTCCCGGTCGATGCCGGTGACCACGGCGCCGGTGCGCAGCGTGACCCGCGGGTCGTCGTACGCGCCCTCGGGGAGGAAGGAGAGGGCCTCGGCACCGACCTCGAAGAAGGACGTCAGCGCGACCCGGTCGTACGCCGGGCGCGGCTCCTCGCCGAGCACGACCACGTCGTAGGTCTCGGTGAGGCCGCGCTCGATGGCGGCCTGCACGAAGCGGTGGCCGACCATGCCGTGGCCGACGACCACCAGCTGCTTGCGGAGGTGCGGTGCCATGTCAGGACCCCTTCCTGGAGGTCGCCAGGTCAGCGCTGCTCGTGGTCGCGAGCAGCTCCCTGACGGTGGAGGCGCAACCACCGCAGCCGGTGGTCGCACGGGTGGTGTCGCGGACCTGCTCGAGGGACGAGCAGGCGCGGATCCGGCCGGCGGTGACGCCCGCGCAGGCGCACACCTCGGCGTCGTCGGGGAGCGCCCGGGCGACGTTGCCCGCGCTGTCCTCCTCGGTGCGCTCCGGCATGAGGAGGTTCCCCGGCTCGCGTGCGCCGAGGACTGTCTGCCGGTCGAAGTGCTGGGTGATCAGGCCGACCCGGGACAGGTCGCCGACCAGGGTGGCCGCCACGATCCGGCCGTCGCGGACGACGAGCCGGCGGTGCGAGCCGGAGATCGGGTTCGACACTTCGACGACCTCGCCACCGGCCGCGACCTCGCGCTCCGCGTCGCCGAGCACGGCGACGTCGAGGTCGGTGGCCCGCAGCCGGGCGACGACCCGCGCTCCGTCGTACCTCGCCGGCTCGCCACACAGGGCGGCGGCGAGGATGCCGGCCTGCTCCCAGGCCGGCGGGACGAATCCGGTGGTCCGCCCGGCGTGCTCGACGCAGTCGCCGAGCGCGTGGACCGACGGGTCGGTGACGCTGGCGAGCCGGTCGTCGACGACGATGCCGCGCCGGACCTCGAGGCCGGCCCCACGGGCGAGCGCGGTGGAGGGGCGCCCGCCGGCGGTGAGCACGACCAGGTCGGTGTCGAGGGTGAAGCCGTTGTCCAGGCGCAGCGCGACCCGGCCCGGGTTGCGCGGCAGCGGGTCGAGCACCCGCACCTGGCCCTGGCCGAGGACGCCGCCGGGGGCGTCGGCGGCAGGAGCGCCGTCCCTGGCGGGGTCGTGGACGTGGGCGTGGTCGTGGGTGTGCAGCCGGATCGCGCGGGCGCCGGTGTAGACGGCGACGCCGAGCTTCTTCAGGTCGCGGGCGAGGATCCGTCCGGCGGCCGTGCTGATCTGCTGGTGCAGCAGGTGCTCGGCGCCCTCGACGATCTCGGTGTCGAGGCCGCGGGTGCCCAGCGCCCGCGCGACCTGCAGGCCGAGCAGGCCACCGCCGACGACGACCGCGCGTCGGTTGGCCGGCCGGCCGTCCGCGTCGGTGGCGGTGACCGCGGCGAGCAGGCGCTCGCAGTCGCCGAGGCTGCGGAAGGCGTGCACCGCGTCGTGCAGCGAGCCGTCCATCCGGACCAGGCCGCGGATCGGCGGGAGCGTGGGGATGCTGCCGGTCGCGAGCACGAGCACGTCGTACTCGACGAGGGTGCCGTCGACGAGCATCACGTCGCGGTGGTCGCGGTCGACCCCGAGCACGCGGGCGCCCAGGCGCAGGTCGATGCCGTGCTCGGCGTACCACCCGGGCGAGCGCAGGGTGATCGACTCGACCCGGTGGGTGCCCTCGAGGACGGCGGAGAGCAGGATCCGGTTGTACGGCGCCACCGGCTCGTCGCCGAGCACCGTGATCGCGTAGCGCTCGGTCGCCCGGCGGGCCACCAGCTCCTCCACCAGGCGGGTCGCCGCCATGCCGGAGCCGACGACGACGAGCCGCTCCAGCGGCTGGTCGGGGCGGTGGCTCTCGGTCATGTCTCCATCGTGGTGGCGCGACATTTCACGTCCGGCGCGCGCCGTGGACCTCGACGTCAACTACTCCTCACAACCTCACCGGCCTCACGGGATCACCGTGTGGCCACGGTCACGGACGGGTTAGCGCGACCGGCTTCAAGCCGCCGGTGGTTGAGGTGCGAGGCCGCCCGTGGCCGAGCCTCGAAACCACCGGCACCGGCGCACCGGACTGTGCCCACCGCAGTCCGCCCAGAAGGCCCGGAGGTTTCGAGGCTCCTCGCTGGCGCTCGTCGCACCTCAACCACCGGGAGTCCGGCGAAGAGCCCAGGCCTGCCGCCAGGCGGACTGAGCCACCCTCCGGAGGCAACCGCGGCGCGGCAGCGTGGCGCCCGCGCCGGAGGCGCGTCGAGGGCAAG